>CALCFP010000369.1 GCA_937900725.1 uncultured Bacteroidota bacterium
AATCACAAATCGCAAGTTACTGAATTCCATGCCTATAAAATCACCTCACAATTCAGTTCATGTAAATTGCCATACATATTATTCATTGATTGTCAGCACACTTAAAGATAAATTGAATTGACTCGAGGCTGACTGACAGCATCGCTGTGACGATGAACACGAAAAAGGCCATCGCATTTGGTGTGATGGCCTTTGAGGAATGTATCGAATATCCGATTATTTCGTTTTCAAATCGACAGCAATCTGCAGTTCGTCCAACTGCTTTTGGTCTATCTCGCCAGGCGCGCCGAGCATAACGTCGCGTCCCTGATTGTTCTTCGGGAATGCGATGCAGTCGCGGATTGAGTCGAGGCCTGCGAACAGGCTGACAAAACGGTCGAGGCCGTAAGCCAAACCGCCGTGAGGTGGTGCACCAAACTTGAATGCGTTCATCAGGAAGCCGAATTTAGCCTGTGCCTGCTCTGGTGTAAAGCCCAAAATCTCGAATATCTTCTGCTGAAGTTTGGCATCGTGGATACGTATTGAACCGCCTCCCACTTCAACACCATTGATGACCATGTCGTAGGCATTTGCGCGGACAGATGCAGGGTCGGTGTCGAGCAATGGAATGTCCTCTGGCTTTGGGCTTGTGAATGGGTGGTGCATAGCCATAAGGCGTTGTTCCTCGTCGCTCCACTCGTACATTGGAAAGTCGATAACCCAAAGGCAACTGTACTTGCTCTTGTCGCGCAAGCCCAACTGCGAGCCCATTTCAAGACGTAGTTCGCAAAGTTGCTTGCGGGTCTTCATTGCATCGTCGCCACTCAAAATCAGGATAAGGTCGCCTGGCTCGGCGTTCATAGCCGATTTCAGATTTTGCAGTGTTTCCTGTGTATAGAACTTGTCGACACTCGACTTAACGGTGCCGTCAGCCTCAACACGTGCATAAACCATTCCCTTTGCCCCAATTTGAGGTTTCTTAACGAATTCGGTCAGTTGGTCGAGTTGCTTGCGAGTGTATGTAGCAGCGCCTTTGGCACAAATGCCACCTATGTATGCAGCATTATCAAACACGCTGAATCCGAATCCCTTAAGCACGTCCATCAGTTCAACGAACTTCATATCGAAACGGGTATCTGGCTTATCTGAGCCATAGTATTTCATTGCATCAGCCCAAGTCATACGAGGCAGTTTAGGCAGGTCGATGCCTTTCAATGCCTTAAATAAGTGACGGCTCATTCCTTCGAACATTTCCAAAATATCTTCCTGTTCGATGAACGACATCTCGCAGTCAATCTGTGTAAATTCTGGCTGACGGTCGGCACGAAGGTCCTCGTCGCGGAAGCATTTCACAATCTGGAAATAGCGGTCGATGCCCGACACCATAAGCAACTGCTTAAGTGTCTGCGGGCTTTGTGGCAAGGCATAGAACTGCCCTGGGTTCATACGGCTTGGCACGACGAAGTCGCGGGCGCCTTCAGGTGTTGAATTGACAAGCACTGGTGTCTCTATTTCGAGGAATCCGTGCTCATCGAGATAACGGCGCACCTCGAAAGCGAATTTGTGACGAAGTTCAAGATTCTTGCGGACCGCACTACGGCGCAAGTCTAGGTAACGGTATTTCATTCGCAAGTCGTCGCCACCGTCAGTATTGTCTTCAATGGTAAACGGCGGAACATCGGAAGGGTTGAGGACAGTAAGAGTGTCGACGGCAATCTCGATGTCGCCTGTGGCCATTTTCGAGTTCTTGCTCTCGCGCTCAATCACCTTGCCTACAATCTGTATTACAAATTCACGGCCTAACTTCTTCACTTCCTGGCAGAGTTCAGGTTTGTCGGCATCGAAAACCAACTGGGTGATGCCATAGCGGTCACGCAGGTCGATGAAGGTCATTCCGCCAAGCTTGCGTGCTTTCTGCACCCAGCCGGCGAGGGTTACCTTCTTTCCTGCATCAGAAATGCGGAGTTCTCCGCAAGTATGAGTTCTGTACATATCGTTTGTAAATTATTATTCGTCGGAACCGCGAAATTACTAATTATTATTGGATTTCGTTGTAAAAAAAGAAAGCGGCCGTCGGGCCGCTTTCCATTATATCGGATAAGGATGAATTAATCCTCGTCAGTCTCCTGAGCTGCGTACTCAGCAAGAAGCTTGTTCTGTACATCTCCAGGTACTGGCTGGTAGTCAGCGTACTCCATGGTGAAGG
>CALCFP010000370.1 GCA_937900725.1 uncultured Bacteroidota bacterium
GCAATATATCGAGCCGTTTGTCGATGCGCTCAAAACCGCTTTCCCCGACAAGGAGGTGGCTCGCCTCGACGAAAGGTTTACTTCAAAGATTGCTTTCCAGGCTATGATCGACGGCGGTTTGAAGAAAAAACAACGTCAGAACAAGGGTTTGATTGACACAATCAGCGCTACAATAATCTTGCAATCGTATATGGAACAAAAACAACGAAAATGATACTACCAATTACAATTTACGGCAATCCTGTATTGCGAAAGAAAGCGCAACCTGTGACACCAGACTATCCAGGTTTGAAGGACTTGATTTCCAATATGTTCGATACGTTGGCATCGGCCGAAGGCGTAGGCTTGGCCGCACCGCAAGTGGGAGTCAGCATTCAACTCGTAATAATCGATGCCACGCCCTTTGCCGACGATGATCCTGAATGCAAGGATTTCAAGAAGGTACTCATAAATCCTGTAATTGTTGATTTCCCTACTGAAGAAGATGAGCAATTTAACGAGGGATGTCTTTCGTTGCCAGGCTTAAGCGAGGATGTTTGGCGTCCAAATAAAGTTGAGGTCAAGTATCTAGACGAAAACTTTGAGGAGCATCACGAAGTTTGGGACGGAATGCGTGCCCGTATTTCGCAACACGAGATTGACCATCTGTCAGGAAAACTATATATTGACCATATCTCGCCAATTCGTCGCCGACTGATAACTGGCAAACTCAATGCTATGGTTAAAGGTAAGGTTACTGCCAGATATAAAATAGTGAATAACAAATAATTAAAATCTTATTTCTATGAAAACGCTTTTAAGATTTTTCGGATTATTGCTACTGGTTTTTTCATTTAATAGTTGTGAAATCACATTTAACGATGTTGACGATGATGATTTCGACAATGAATTCAAGATTGATGGTCATTGGTATCATTTTGATGATGATGCGTATTATTATAGTACTGAGTATAAGGGAGAAACGGCTTATCAATTGTATATGGTGACGTCAGGTGTTCGGTATAGTTCAACAGACAGGAGTTTCCGTGGCGATGATTATTTTGTTTCAGCAATTATAACAGGTGCAGAGTATCCGCAAGAAGGAACATTCAAGGTGGGAGGCTGTGCAGTCTTGTATTATGGTGATACAAATCCTGACGATGATTATGATTTTAGTTCAAAGTCGTCGTTCAAGGCGAAAAATGGAAAAATTGTGATTCGTGAGAAACGCAGTGGTATGTACACTATTGAATTTGAGTTTGAAACAAAGACAGGAACCAAAGTCGAGGGTGAATTCGAAGGATATTTGTATGAAATATAAGTCGTTTTGGTTGTCACAAAATAGGAAAGGCAGTCCGCAAGGACTGCCTTTCTTGTTTGCATCACTCACTATTTTGAATGTTAGTTATCTTCTTTTGTAGTAAAAATACCGTCCTTTCCCAACTGACTGTTTGCCATATTCTATCGATTCTGTGGGGCAGTGGTGTAGGCACGATAGGCATTGCGTGCAGCAGTCGCCCCATTCAGGATGGCCGTCAACAATTGTTATGTTGTGGGTTGGGCATCGCTTTGCGCACAATCCGCAGCCATTGCAGCGTTTGGTCGTGTAGAAAGGCTTGCTGCTCATCTTGAACCTGCAGAATAGCGGGTATATAATTCTCGATTTAAGGAACGATTGGCCTTTTTGCAGATAGCAGTCAAAAGGAACGTCACTTTTGATTGCGGATGCGATTTTCGGCAGGAGCAATTTGGCATTGTCCTTCTTGCTTTGCTCAAGTTCCAGTGAATCAGTGTCGAAACCAGGAAAGACGACGTATGTGTTTGGCATTTGGACTGCATATATGTGCCTGCATTCCCAGCCTTTGCCATACATCAGTTTCCTAAACATCTTGTTTGTCAGTCCACAATCGTCGCCGCAAGTCAGTATGCAGTAAATCAGTTGGCTGCCATAGTTGCTTATTTTCAAATTCTTGATGAACTTTTTCACAATCCAGGGAATGCCCCACGAGTGGACAGGGAAAATGAATCCGACGCGTTCATCGCTGTCAATATTGTATGTGTATGCGCCGCTGACGGCTGCAGAGCCTATTTCTATCAATTTGCTGTCGCAAAAATCGTTAGATATCGTCTTTGTCACCCAAAGCGAGTTGTCGGTTCCAGAGAAGTAGAAAATCATTATTTGCAGAATAGACCTTTTGACGGTTAAATCATATCAATGTTGCGTGAAAGGCAATTGTCAACCATTTGTTTGTGAAGTACGTTGTAGTCGTCGTACGAAACAGCCATTAGGTCGAAGACCTTGGTTTTGCTGGAATAGTCGGTGGTGATTTTGATACTTTCGCGGCTAATCACAATTCTTTCAATGTCGTCCCAAACGAATTTGTGGCGAGGGATGAACCACGTGTTCTTTATCTTGATTGAATTTTCCGAAAGTCGAATGAATTTTTTTGCAAAATTAGGCAAACGGCGTTGCGAAAACAGGAATGCCAAAGTGCCGACAATAATGTTCAGAATGCCGCTTGCCAGCATTGGTGCATTGTTGTCGTATGATAAAATGCACCATATTCCTGTCGCTAGTATTATTGCGCCAGAAAACATTGTCACAAATCGTGTTTTGGGTGACAGCATCCGATGGCTGTAGTTTAAATCGATGTAGAGAATTTCTTTTGCCATAATTGTAAGTATTTAGTGGTTAATAATTTAGTTCTTGTATTTTTTCTCGTGTCAATTTTCCGCTTTCCGATATGTCTGTGTCGAGCCAATTGCCAGTGCTGCTTGCTGTAGGATATAGCATTGAGCAAGTT
>CALCFP010000371.1 GCA_937900725.1 uncultured Bacteroidota bacterium
TACAATGTCGAAAAGAACCAGGTTACAGTCGTCAAGCTTGAAAAAAAGACTTTCAACAAGCAGCTAATCTGCAACGGAAAGCTTGAAGCGCAGAACAAGGTCGTCCTGCAGTTTGGCAGTCAGGGCATTGTCGCGGCAATCAACTATTCCGACGGCCAGCGGGTGAAAAAGGGAAACATAATAGCACAGCTCGACAAGAAACAGGCCGAACTGCAGCTTGAATCGGCAAAACTGTCATACAGCAAGTCGGAAATGGCCCTCGCCGACCGCCTTCTGGACTATGGCTACAGCATTGCCGACACCGCCTCCATCCCGGCAGAGCAGAAACAGGCCATCTATATCAACACAGGCTTTGCCGATGCCCGCGTATCGCTAAAGAACGCTCAGCTGACCTACGACAACTGCGAGCTGACAGCTCCGTTCGACGGAAAGATAACAAGCATCAAGGGCCGAAAATACGGACAGGCCAACGGAGAGTTCTGCACTATCATCGACGACAACAGCTTCCTTGTGAAATTCAGCATACTCGAATCGGAATACCCGTTTGTTCACGTAGGACAGCCGGTAAAGATAACTCCATTTGCTAACCAGCAGATAACTGTAAATGGCAGCATTACTGCCGTAAACCCATCGGTTGATGCCAACGGGCAGATTGCCATTACGGCAAAAGTTCCGGGCAACAGCGATCTGATTGACGGAATGAACGTCAGGATAATGGTTGAAGACAAGATTGAGAATCAGCTCGTAGTGCCAAAAAGCGCAGTTGTCATCCGCGACGGCCTTGAAGTGCTGTTCCGCTATGTCGACGGCAAAAGCCTCTGGACGTATGTAAATGTGGTCATGAGCAACGCCACCGAGCACATCATCGAGGCAAACGCCGAACGTCGCTCCGAACTGAACGTTGGCGACCTGATTGTGACATCGGGCAACCTGAACCTTGGCGACGATGTGGAGATTGAAGTGGAGAAGTGATAGATTAAGTTAAAAGGCATAAGGCTTAAGACATAAGTCCAAAGTCATAAGTCAAAATCCTAAATCCTAAATCCTAAATCCTAAATCCTAAATATCACAAACCTATGAGTACCAAAACATTAGCAATCGTTGTCCTTTCGTTGGCAGCTGCAATGACAGCCTGCAATGGTGGCAGCAAAGAACAAACCCCAGACGGATGGGTGATTAACAATGAGATAAAAGACATTGAAGTAATTGACCTTGAGCAAATTGCCGAGGCAATCGATGTTATTCCCATTGTATCTAGTGAGCCAATAGATCAAATTCATGGCATAAGTGGCAAAAGCAACGATTTTATTGCTTGCAGCCGTTGGCAAACATTCTACCACGTGAAAGACGGCCATCTTGTCGAAAAACTCAATGCCGTGGGTAACGGTCATAATGAGTACAACCAACTTCAAGAATACTCGTATCTGCCTGCCGATAGCCTTTTTTATGGCTTCGACAACAGTGGCAAGATAATGTGCTACAAAACATCGCCATTCAGATTCGAGTCGGTATCGCCAATCAAGATTTATCCTCATGCAATGGTCGCTTTAGGCCGTGACAAGATGCTGCTTATGTCTTTCCCGCCAATAGACGAGTGTGAAACGGAGACTATGCAAATGGGTGATGCGACAATACGAAAGATTAAGGATAGTTGTGCGGTGTACAGTTTCGACGGTCAGACACTTGCCAAAATGTTTTGTGTAGCGAAGACTGGCGACAATAACCATATATTCACGAGCACCGACAATGGTGTGCTAATGTCGCTGCTTATGCCCAAGCACACTCTATACCGTTATGCTGGCGATCAAATACAGAAAATTGCGACTATCGACTATGGCGAAATGGAAATGCCCGAACCTGAGGAAAAGGTCGAGATGCAGGGTGATATGGTAGTCATAAACGTTGTCATTAATGGTGAATACAGCACAGGCTGCTACTATCCGCAAATCAATGGCTCAACGCTGGCATATTGGCATAATACAGTTTTGAACGATAGAATGCGTATTTGCCTTGCCATTGCCACCACCGAGAGCGTAAGCAACTACGAAGTTCGCATTGGCGGCTTGAATAATGAAGTTAAGATTGATATGCTTGACAACGGTGTTTATTCAATGTTGCTTCAGGGAGATTATGAGAGCATGATAAATCAGGACGAGGAATTGTCGCCTCTTGGCAAACAAATCATCGATGCCATGAAAGGCAACGATTTCAATCCCGTTGTTTTACAGTTTAAATTGAAGGCAATGAATTGAATAAGGAATAAGTCCAAAGTCTAAAGTCACTAGTCATTAGTCATTAGTCATTAGTCATAAGTCAAAATCCTAAATCCTAAATCCTAAATCCTAAATACCACAAGCCTATGAGTACCAAAACAATAGCCATTGCAGCCATCTGTGTTACAATGGCGGCATGCAGCACTAAAAACGAAGAAGTCGCCAACCGCGTGGAGTTGCCAGGAACAGTTGACAACGAGAAGTTCGTCGCCAACATCGAGTCAATATCAGTGATGAACCTTGAAATGAGCGACGAATGGTTGTTTGATGATGAGTTGAGATTTTGTATATCCGACAAATATTTATATTTGCTCTGCGGTGATCAGATAAACCTGACGTGTCTCGACCGCCATACGGGTGAAAAACTGTCTGGACGTACAATCAAAGGCAACGGACCTGGCGAGGTAAATTATTTAAATTCAGCATTCTGCATCGGCGACACGTTGTGCATTTATGATAATTCCATACTCAAATACAGCAACAACGGCGACTTTTTAGGCAAGACGCCCGAATTAGACAAGTTAGGGAGCATTTCTGATTTATTTCGGCTTACTAACGGCGATTATGTCGGGATTAATTTTGGCATCCGTACCCACGACTCTATTCCTAGCAAGGTGGTTGTGGCCGACAAATCGTTCAACGTCAAGGCAAGGCATTTTGACCTCCCGAAAGTTCTTTTGTTTATTTCAATAGGTGGATCTGGAAAGTCATATAGCGTCAATGGTGATACCATTCGCTTCTTATTCTATAGCCATATGGATAACCATCTTTACACACTTTGCGGCGACACTGAACTGTGTACCGAACTGGGTCTGCCCAATCCGCAGACGGCAGAACGGTTTATTGAAGTTTGTGATAAGGTTTATCAAACGCACGATGGAGCGGCAATTGATGAATTATTTGAGTATGACGGCTGTTTCCGCAATTTGTGCGAATCGGGTCGGTTTGTGTGTTTGGGTTACACAATCGACAAAAGCCAACGATACGTATCGCTTATTGACAAGCGCACAAACAGCGCAGTGTCATTATTTTCAGAGGATGAACAGCAGGACACTCTGATGCATTCGTTGTATGGTGTTTTGATAAATATGCAAGTCCTGCATTCCGATGGCGAATACATCTACGCGCTTTGCAAAAACCGCGATTTGGTCCCCCTACTCGAAGGCCACGATGATGAACTCAACAACTGTCTGCAAAAAGCGCAATCCGACTACCACGCCTACTTAGATCGCAACGCCGAATATATGAAAAGCATGGAGCCTGAAGAGCGCGACTTGGCAAACGTGATATTGAAAATAAAATTGAAGGATTGATAGAAAGAAATAGAAATATGAAATTCGGTACAGACGTGACTTGCTGTCTGTACATCTAAACTATAAATAGAATATAATGTTCAGTAAACTGATACACAAGCCTATAGCCGTAAGCATGGTGCTCATTGCAGTCATGGTGCTTGGCATTGTGGCAATAAAGAAACTTCCGGTGTCGCTGGTGCCTGATGTCGATATTCCGCAGATAACCGTGCAAGTGTCGTCTCCAAACAAGTCGGCACGCGAGATAAACGAGACAATGATCGCCCCTCTCCGCGCGCAACTGACTCAGATACCTCACCTTGAGCAAATAACCTGCACATCGAAAGACGGCGGTGGCATCATCTCGCTGATATTCGAATTCGGTTCTGACGCAAGCTACATCTTCATC
>CALCFP010000372.1 GCA_937900725.1 uncultured Bacteroidota bacterium
AGACATCATTTCATAAGCTTTTGTAATAGGATATTCAAAAGGAGCCTTTTTATCTTCTAAAGAAAGCTCAATTAGATTTCCTTCTAAAGTCCCACCAGTAGAGAGTATATATTTTGCAAATTTTAAATATTTTTCATTGTCTTTTGGCGGACGGATTGTACCAGTCACAGTGTCGCCTGTTTTCAAGCCAAACAGTTTGATTTGTGATTGGCTTACGTAAACGTCGTCAGGCGAGTTCAAGTAGTTATAGTCGGACGAGCGGAGGAAACCGTAACCGTCCTGCATCAGTTCAAGCACACCTGTTGCGCTGATGAGTTGGTCAAATTCATATTTGGTCTTGTCGTCATCCTTTTCTTTTGACTGTTGATTCTGGTTTGGGTTCTGGTTGTTACGATGATTGTTGTGGTCGTTTCGTTGTTGATAACGTTGTTGTCTGTCACCTTCCTGCTGGCGCCGCTCGTTATTGACGTTTTGTTCAGCATTTTCGTTGGATAGAAGTGACTGTGGCTCAACCATTGGCTCATCGTCGGCAACATCGTCCAAAACCACATCGTCAAATTGTGGCTTGTTTGAATGGTTTTCATGACGCGTCTGACGAGAAAAACGAGGGGAATACCTGTGTTGTTCCTGGCTTTCGGTTTCAGGAGTTTCTTGAGTTTTGTTACGATCGGTATAAGATGGCATTGTTATTGTGTGCTGACGCTGCTCTTCTGGCTTGGAAGAAGGCTCGCGTTTCTCGTACTGCTCAGACTTTGCGACATTGTCGGCTGTCAGTGACACCCCCATAACTCGCTCAACACGGGCGCCTAAACGGGTTCTCTTACGAGGCTGGCGTTCGGCTGGCTCATCTGATGATTGCTCTGATTCATTCTTTGATGTCTCTGGCTTTTGAACCTCGATAATCTTGTTGACGAGGTCTTGTTTCTTCATAATCTCAACACGCTTTATGCCCAACTGCTTTGCTATGATACGCAAATCTGGCAAAAGCATACTGCTCAAAGACGAAATATCGTAATCCATAAAAGAAAATGATTTGTAAAAAAGTGATTACAAAAATTAAATGATTGTTTGAAACAAGGGACTCACAAATTAGAAGGATCTTGATTTGGTAGAACTACCCTGACTTTCGAAAACGTTGCAAGTTTAGTGATTAATTGGTTTTGCGCCAAAAAAAACAGCAAAAAACTGCATTTTGATTCACAATTATGCTAATCCGACATCAAACAATGTAAATCAAACACTTAAATGTCATAAAACATCATTTGCCTACAAAAACAGAATCAATTATAGAAAAAACAATGATCAATATCATAGTCTGACGGCGACAATGGAGGCGTTGCACGGCTATAATCTGTGTGGGGCACTACATATTAATATATGATGTCGATAAGTCGACTGTCGATTTATTCCAATCATCATAAAAAAAAAGGTAAAAAAGGCGATTTCATATAGTTTTAGCCGGTGTTTTTATAACTTTGTCACATAATAATTAATGGCATATGCGCAAATTGTTGATTATAGCCTCATTGGCTATACTTGCATCAAACACTCAGGCTCAATATAGGGAACAGACATTCAAGATGACCCGTGTCTTGGACCTTATCGAGAATCTTTATGTAGATACCACAAACCAGTCAAAACTAGTTGAGACGGGCATCATTGCGATGCTAAAAGAACTAGACCCGCATTCGGTCTACATCTCAAAAGATGAAGTAAATGCGATGAACGAGCCACTCGAGGGCAACTTTGAAGGCATCGGCATTCAATTCAGCATTCTTGAAGATACGTTGATGGTTGTTGCTGTGATTCCGGGAGGTCCGTCGGAACGCGTTGGCCTTATAGCCGGCGACCGCATCATTTATGTCGACACTACAAAAATCGCCGGTGTAGGCCTTACAAACCAGAT
>CALCFP010000373.1 GCA_937900725.1 uncultured Bacteroidota bacterium
AGTCAGGATTGAAAGTTCATCGACATTGACAATGGACAACAATTCCAAATTGGCGGTTTACGGCGATTGGATTAAAGAGGATGGCGCGTTCTTCACTTGCAATACGTCAACAGTCGCATTCAATGGCACGACAAATGTCAGCGGACAGACAACATTCAACAAGGTTGAGATTACGGGTACCCTTAATGCTGGTTCGGATTTGCTCACAATCAGTGGCGATGTTGTCAACAACGGTATGTTTAACGGTAGCGAGACAGGTTCCGTTAAACTTGAATCCGCTCTTGCTCTCAACGGTAGCGGTGCATATAACTTCACAAACATTGAAACAACAAACGATGTTGAGGCAAATGCCAATCTGAACATTGCAGGAGCATTGACTTTGACTTCAGGCGTCATAAAAGTTGCCGACGGCAAGACAGTGGCATTTGGCGGAAGCGCAAGTGCAAGTGCATCTTCTGGTGCCTATATCAATGGCACGGTAACAAAGCAAGGCTCTTCCGAATTCACATTCCCGATAGGAAATAACGGAGTGAGGGCAATGATTGGTGTGACACCAGAAACAGGCGCTTCTTCATCTACAATATTCACGGTTGTATATAGTTACGTGCCAACCGATGATCATTCAAGAACCGATGACCACCCTGACTTGGAGCACGTAAGCAAGGAGGAGACCTGGAACGTAAGTTGCAACGACAATACGCCAAGTTACCTGACTCTATATTGGGAGAATGGCGAACGCAGTGGCATTACCGATTTGACTAGTCTTGTAGTGGCCCACAAGGTTGGTGACAAGTGGGAAGACGTTGGCGTTACTGCCACAGGAGGAAATTCAACTTCAGGTTGGATCAAGTCAGGACTTGTCACGTCATACAGCCCATTTACCTTTGGCTCTAAAGATTCGAATACATTGGTGAATCCGCTACCTGTAACGTTTGTGAACTTTACAGGAAAGGCCGAAGGCAATGCCATCTTGCTTGAATGGACAACAATGTCGGAACTGAATAATGAGCACTTTGAGATTGAACGTTCTGTTGATGGCAAGAACTTTGTAACAGTAGGTTATGTTGAAGGTGCAGGATTGTCGTCGGAAAAAATTGATTACAGATTCTACGATAATTCTCCAGAATACGGATATCAGTATTACCGTCTGTTCCAAGTTGATTACAACGGAGTCAAGTCTTATGCCGATCAGGTGATAAGGGTATTGTTCCAAGACACTGAGGAAGACAGAATGACAATTGCTCCTAATCCGTCTGACGGGCAGTTCCGCATCAGCGTCAACAGCAACATTGCCGACGGCACCGTTCAGATAATGTCGCAGAGTGGCAAGGTGGTTCGAATGCTGGATTTGGACGGTGTTGAATCGTCAATCGACATCACTGACCTGTCAAACGGCATTTACTTCTTGCGCTACATTAGCAACAGCAAGGTGTTCCAGCAAAAGATTGTCAAATTTTAGGCGGTAGGCCAAAGCATAAAAAAAGCCGAACTTCAATTGGAGTTCGGCTTTTTTAGTGCATATGAGTGAATGCCTATTTGTTAAGAAACGCTTCGGCTTCGGCTATTTTATCCACAGAGCCACAGTCAAACCAGTAATCGTCTTGGTGGCGATAGCCTATTATTCTGTTTTCTTTTGCAAGATTCAGATAGTGAGGAATGATGGGGAACACCTGCTCGTCAGGAAACTTGTCGAATAGCGAAGGCGACATAATGTGTATTCCGCTGAAGGCGTATTGCGAGAGGCCGTCTGCGGAGTCGACATATATTGCTTCGCCTGTCTTTGTGTTCTGCCAGCCTTTCAGGTTTTGGTTGTTGTCGAATAGCAGGTATCTTGAACTTTTGCGTGAGCGGATTGCCAGTGTGGCGTCGGCTTTTGTATTCAGGTGGCATTGCATCATCGCCTTTAGGTCGATGTTTGTCAGAATGTCGACATTGGCAATAATGATGGGAGCGTTACCGCTGAACAGTTTCGATGCCTTTTTCAGCCCACCGCCAGTATCGAGCAGGAGGTCGCTTTCGTCGGATATTTGAATGTCGATGCCGTACTGCAGTTTTGCAATGTAATCCTTCATAAGGTCGGCAAAGTGGTGGACGTTGATTACTATCTTGTCTGCTCCGTTGTCAACCAGCATCTTGATGCAGTGCTTGAGCAGTGTTTCCCCGCATACTTCTACCAGGGCTTTGGGCTTGTTGTCGGTGAGCGGGCGCAGGCGAGTGCCAAGGCCTGCCGCAAATATCATTGCTTCCATTGTGGCATGTTGTTTATTTGATGGGTTTTTATACGGTTGAGGGACGAAACAGGGGTGCTACATTGTCTCGGATATTCCTTGTTCGCGGTGAATCAGCCTTACCCGTATCTTATATGTTTTACTAATCTGTTCGGCAAAATTCTGCGCGCAATAGACAGAGCGGTGTTGGCCGCCCGTACAGCCGAAACTTACCATCAGGTTGCGGAATCCGCGCCGCTGGTACGTCTCAATGGTTGGCGCGACGATTTTTATTGCTTGTGCAAGAAATTCGTCAATTGTCGAGTTTGCTTTCAGGAAGTCGATGACGGGTTTGTCGCGTCCTGTCATCATTTTATATTCAGGATAGCGTCCAGGGTTGTGCTGTCCGCGGCAGTCGAAGACGAATCCTCCGCCGTTTTCAGGGTCTGATGGTATGTCTTTTCGGTATGAGAAACTGTAGATTGTGACGGTCAGCCCCTCGTATGTGTCGGGTTCGGGCTCCTTTATGTCGATTTTGTCGGCTATGAGGCTTATGTGAGGCAAGTCAACGATGTTGAGCGCGAGCAGGTCTTTTAGGTTTTTTACGGCAAAGGGAATACTTTCTATAAAGTGCTGTTTTTTTTCAAAATAACCGCGGTATCCGTATGCGCCTAATACTTGAAGTGTCCTTATCAGTGCAAAAATCTTGAATTCTGCATACAACTTCTGCCTATCGACAGCCATTATTTTCTGTAATGATTCTATGTATTTGTCGAATAGCCTGTTGCGTAGGTCTTCGCTGAGTTTTGCCTTTGCCTGATATAGCAAAGATGCGACATCGTACATTAGCGGGCCTCGTTTCCCTCCCTGAAAATCGATGTAGTATGGATCGCCGTCTTTTAGCATAATGTTCCGTGACTGGAAATCGCGGAACATAAAGTATTGGCAGTCGGCGTTTGCGGCTGCTTTTTTCAGTTGTTCAAAGTCGGCTTCGAGCAGATATTCGTCAAAGTCGATGTGTGCGTTTTTCAGGAAGCAGTATTTGAAGTAGTTCAGGTCCCATTGTATGGCGGTCTGGTCGAAGTTGGCTGTCGGGATGCAGAGCGAGTAGTTGATGTTCTTGCCTGCGGTCACCTGCATTCTGGCCAGGTCGTCCAAAACCTTGGCGTATAATTGTATTGTGCCGTTGTCGGGATTGCCGTCGGCTTTTGTGATGATGCTGTATAGCGATTCGTTGCCCAGGTCTTCAATCAGGTAGTGTGTACGGCTTTTGTCGACGGCGATTATGCTTGGAACATTTATCCCGTTGTCGGCGAAGCATTTGCTGAATGAGAAATATGCTTCGTTTTCGGCCACGTTCGGATTGTAGGCGGCCATAACGCTGCCACGTCCGTTTGCCGATAGTCTGAAGTATCTGCGGTCGGAACCAGAGCGGGGCAGAGGTTCGCACAGTGCATATGGCATCCCTGCCCAGTCTTTGTAAAGACGGTTTATAGTCTCAATGTCGAACCCCATTTTGCCTTGTCTTATATTGATGCTTTGGCGGCGTCAAGCGTAGGGTAGATTTCAAGAATCTGGTCGAGGTGCATCATTTTTACGACGTTGGCTACGGCACTGCTCATATTGCAGAACTTGATCTTGCAGTTGTTGTTGCGTCCGTGGTTGAAGATGCTGATGAGCGACCCCAGGCCAGTGCTGTCAATCAGGTCGATGTCGGCCATATCGACAATGAGGTTCAGGTACTCGTGCTGGTCGATGGTGGCGTTCAGTTGTTTTTTCATCTCGCCTTCGTTCACGATTGTCATTCTGCGGTTTTCAGGTTTCAGGGTCGCAATTGCGCAGCCTGCGATTTGATTGTCTATTTGTACCATATTTAAAAAGATTTATGTTCGTAAAGT
>CALCFP010000374.1 GCA_937900725.1 uncultured Bacteroidota bacterium
AAAATTCGGGAAAGAGGCTTTTCGCAGGCTTATTGACGAGAGTCGTTCAAAGTACGATTATGTGATTGAACGTCAGTTGAAGCCAGAGGCTCGCCGTGATGTGATAAAGGCAATCCGTGAGAAGAAACTTACGCCTACGGCAATGATTGACATCAGCGACGGACTGTCGTCGGAAATACTGCACATTTGCAAGCAGTCGGGCTGTGGTGTCAAGATATACGAGGGAAAACTTCCTGTTGACGCGCAGACTGAAGCCGTTGCCGAGGAAATGCATATGGATGCGACAATGATGGCGATGAACGGCGGGGAGGATTACGAATTGCTTTTCACCATTCCAGCAGAGCAGGTGGAGATTGCAGGCAATATGCCTGAAATATCAATTATCGGGCAGATAACCGACGAGCCTGAAGTGTATACGCTTATTGGACGAAATGCAGGCAGTGCGCGAATATCGGCGCAAGGGTGGAATGCATACAAGAAATGAACCTAAAAACACAATAGTTATTGTACAGAACAACTATATTTGCCAATAAATAAAACTGAAAATATGTTTGAATTAGGACGAATAGGAATAATTGGTGGTGGCAGTTGGGCTACTGCAATTGCAAAGATTGTCGAGGAAAAGCCACAACCGCTTAATTGGTATATGCACGACCCCGATTCCGTTGAACATATGAAGAAGGTCGGCAACAACCCGCTTTACTTGAGTTCGGTTGAGTTCGACACCAAATATCTAAATCTTACCACTGATGTAAATGAAGTAGTCCGCAACAGCGACACTATCTTGTTTGTGACACCTTCGGCCTATCTTAAATCCACTTTGTCAAACTTGACAGAGTCGTTAGTCGGCAAGACTGTGGTGTCTGCAATCAAAGGCATCATTCCTGACGACAATCTGCTTGTAGGCGATTATCTGCACAAGGTTCACAAGGTGCCATACAACAATATCGGCATAATTACAGGCCCGTGCCACGCTGAAGAGATTGCGCTTGAGCGTCTTTCTTATATCACTATAGCCTTTACTGAAGAAGAGAAGGCCGAAGCCGTGGCCACTATGATGCAGAACCGATATGTTCGCACAGTTATTTCCGATGATATTCTCGGAACCGAATATGCCGCCGTGCTGAAAAACATCTATGCGCTCGCCGCGGGTGTTTGCCTAAGCCTTGGCTATGGCGACAATTTCCAGGCAGTGCTTATTTCCAACGCCATTCGCGAGATGCAACGGTTCACCGACACCGTTTACCCTATCAACCGCGACATTAAGGACAGCGCATATCTTGGCGACTTGCTTGTCACCGCTTACTCGCAGTTCAGTCGCAACCGCTATTTCGGCACAATGATTGGCAAGGGCTATTCGGTTGAACATATCAAGAACGAGATGAATATGGTGGCCGAAGGCTATTACGCGTCAAAGTGCATTCACGAGATAAACAAGAAGCACAACGTGGATATGCCGATATCTGAAAGCCTTTATTCAATACTTTATGAAGGCGCCTCACCAAAGGTTACAATCAAGAATTTAACCGAAAAACTATCATAAACCTATGTCGAAAAATCTAATTGTAGATTATTCAAAAACCCTGAACTTTATAAGCCAATCAGATGTTGATGCTTACAAAGATGCAGTAAATGAGAATATTAAGTCGTTGTACAACCGAACAGGAAAGGGAAACGATTTCCTTGGTTGGGTGAACCTTCCGTCGTCAATAACCGAATCGGAATTGACCGACGTCAATGCCACGGCAAAGCAGATGAAAGAACTTTGCGACATTGTCGTGGTAATCGGAATCGGCGGTTCGTATCTTGGCGCAAAGGCCGTGATTGACGCCTTGTCCGACAATTTTGCGCAACTCAAGCCACGCACCAATCCGTTGGTGGTTTTTGCAGGCCAAAACATAAGCGAGGATTATCTTTCAGAACTTCGCGATGTGCTCAAGACACGCAAGTGGGGCATCGTGGTCATTTCAAAATCGGGCACCACGACAGAGCCCGCCATTGCGTTCCGCCTGCTGAAGGCCGATTGCGAGGCTCAGTTTGGCAAAGCCGAATCGGTGAAACGCATTGTGGCCATAACCGATGCCAAAAAAGGCGCATTACGCACCTTGGCCAATCAGGAAGGTTACAAGACATACGTCATTCCAGACAACGTGGG
>CALCFP010000375.1 GCA_937900725.1 uncultured Bacteroidota bacterium
CAATCCTATCTTCAGCACAAGGCTCAACTATCATATCATTCCACGGCGTGTAATCATATCTTCCAAGTCCCTTCTTTGTACGCTGCTTACATAAGCAAAAGGAGTTTTGCATAAACATACCGGGAAGATACATCATATCATCTGCATAGCCGCCTGTATTGCCTCTGAAATCCAGTATGATGCCCTTCAGTGTTTCCTCTGTCTTCATCTTCTGGATTTCACTAAAAAAGTAAGATACCGCTTCGAAAATATAACCATACCTTTCAGGATTCGACAATTGACAGGAACCTGTCCGCATATAAACAATACCGTCTTCAAGAAGGCAGGAATATGCCCAAAGAGTTTCATCTTCATCGGAATATTCCAGACATGGCTCCACATTATAGTTACGGACTATTGCGTCATAGATATAATCGAACCCAGTATAATCGGGATTCTCTTCCACAGCAACACTATGCGTAACACTAGGATGATAGTCGGAACGTTTTTCCAGCCTCTTATAGACAGGTCTGAAAGAGTGTGAACTCATAGCGTAATTGTTATAGAACTTGATGAACATATGCTGATCGACAAGTGTTGCCAATGCCTGGCTGAAATCGGATTCCATAAAATCTTTAACAACAGCCTCCGTACCGTCTATAAAGTCTGGATAGGGAATTAGGTTGTTCAGGCAGTCAAAATACAATGAATCAATAATTTTATCCAGACTATCAAACTTGACATACAGATTATCGTGAAGCGCATCCCAGTCTGTGGTGTCAATGTCCCAGAACACATACTGGTTGTCCATAGCGTGCCATATGTAATCCCACTGTCCGGCCAGTGTTTGGAATTTCTTGTATCTGTAGTATGAATCCTCAGGGTTGAACACCATAGTATTGTCATCTCTGCACGACACGAAAAAGGTAGTCAGGACTACAGACAGCATAAACAATTTTGATTTCATTCTCATATTTTTTACTTGCTTTTATTGTCAAGCACCCAAGCAACCCCCATATTGATGCAAGGGATAGTGTAGTATGATGGCTGGACAAATTTCGACGAGCCTGTATTATGGCTGTCGGTCAGGCCATAATAGAGCATACACTCAATATTTATTTCAAGGCTTGCCATAATCTTGTACGAGATGCCCATACATCCTACAATACCGGCATCGAAGCGCCTATCAGCCTTGGAAAAACCAGATTCAGAATATTCAGCATATCCATGGCCTGGGTGATCTGTAGAGTCATATTCGGTCATAGACCGTTGCCGACTATCTATGCACTGCGTGCACCACAGCCCCACATATGCTCCTCCATCAGCATAGCCACGAAGCATATCGCCACCAAATGAAAAACTGGCCATAACGGGAAGTGTAAGATACATGTTGTCGTATCTGTATTCTATTTCCAAAACACTATACTTGTCGGTATATTTTCGCCATTGCGCATTCAAATCCATCCTGACACTTAACCATTCCTTGAATGCATATTGGCTGGTTATTCCCGCCACGCCGCCTGCGCGTTCTGTACGTGCCAATGAATAACTATAGCCTGGATTTATGCTTCTTTTGCTCCAATCGATTCCGCCATACGCACCTACTCGCCATTGCGCTGACACGCCAGTTGTCCATAAGAAAAACAGAAATAATACAAAAACCGACCGTTTCATATTTGTAATATCACCTAAAAACATTTATTACACAACAACATGATTTAAAAACCTTACTTGAACTATAGATAACGAACTATTGCATGCTGTAATCCGATGCAAAAATAAAAGATGTATCAGTAAAAATGTCCTTTACGCCGATTTTCCCTATCGATACTATTCGAAGCCAATCATTAGCCAACAATCATGTTTCGATTATCTCTATGTTTTATAGTGGTGGCGATAGTTAATGCCAAAACGAATAATTGAAATAAAGTGAATTTCAGGCTTGTTGAATAGCAACAAGAAAAGGCAACAGGCCGAAGCCCATTGCCTTTATCATGATGCTGTCGCAATTATGAATTGCGAATTCTTAATTGTCAATTCTTATTTATGAAAACCCGTTTTGCCTCTGCGCCAACCTTTACAATATAAAGGCCTTGGTTTGGCATTGTTATTTCAATGCGGTTGCTTTCAGCCTGACGCTTGGCAACACAACGGCCTGTAGGTTCATAGACATAAATGTCGGTTTCAGCGTTCTCCACTACTATCACGTTGTGGTGGGCGTAGATGACTACTTCGGCTGTCTCCATCGCATCAATGCCGGTCAACTTGGTGCCTTCGGCTGTGCGTGTATCGGCAGCACCGCAACCATGGTCGCAAACGGCTGTCTCGGTGCCGTCGGCTTCAGTTGTTGCATCGTTGTTGTAGATGTAGTTGGTGAACGAGTGTTCCAGCATTGGTATTGTCTCCTGTGCCACGATAACCTCGCCGCATACTGAGCAACGCGAGCCTTCTGTCAGGCCTTCGGCGGTGCAGGTTGGCGAAACGCCGGCAATGGTTACTATCTTATGGCCGAGTGCAGGAACTGTCTGCTGTGCTACAAATATGCTGTCGCATGCCGAGCAATGCTTGCCTTCGGTAAGGCCTGCAGTGGTGCAGGTTGCGGCTACTGCTGAGTCAACAACTACGGTGTGGCCGAGAGAATCTATCTTTTCGGTTTCGGAAGCACCGCATGCACAAGTTCGTGTACGTGAGCCGGCGACTGTGCAGGTTGCCACCAAAGTGGTATCCCATTCGCCGAACGAGTGTGCCTCGAAAGTAGCCACCAATGCGGTATCGCTGACAACTGTGATTGTGTCGTTTGCCTTTAGCGAGCCGTTGCTCCATTGTACAAAGTGGAAGCCTTCGGCAGGTGTTGCCACAATCTTGACGGCTGAACCATATCCGTATTCGCCTGCACCTGTCACTGTGCCGTTCTCGGCCGTAAGTTCAACATTGTAT
Organism: uncultured Bacteroidota bacterium; assembly: GCA_937900725.1. Classification (GTDB taxonomy): domain Bacteria; phylum Bacteroidota; class Bacteroidia; order Bacteroidales; family SZUA-534; genus RUG13583. Next base: position 2,917 of record CALCFP010000375.1, read on the forward strand.
GTATCGATGGCAAACTCGGCTACCAATGCGGTATCGCTGACAACCAGTATTGTATCGGTTGCCTTTAACGAGCCGTTGCTCCACTGTACAAAGTGGTAGTGCTCTGCAGGTACGGCGCTGATTACAACTTCCGTATCTTTCAGGTACTTGCCTGAAACGTTGCTGTTTACCGTGCCATTGCCAGTTGTTGACACTGCCAATGTGAATGGAACGCCAAAGCGTGCTGTAATTTCAGAAATGTTGTACCTATAACGATCCATTGGAGATGAGATTGATGTGTTATAGCTGACATGATATGTAACCGTGTGGTTTGCCATATTGATGCTGTAACCGTTAATGTCGCCGTTCCTTTCTATCTCATCCATGCTGATAACGACAGTGTCGCCGAAGCAATTGACAAAGTAAGGATTGTTCTCGAACAATGCCACCATCACGTCTTCCTTGGTTGGCTCCTGCTCGAACATCAAATCAGGATATTTGAGCTCTGTGACATTTTCATAAACCTGGAGTACATGCATATAATCATAAGTTGAAGGTGCATAATTCAGCGACACTACATAAAGAGTATCGCCTGCGCTGTCGCGCATCAGTTTTTCACTCCAGTCACAATACTTGTACCCGTTGGCTGTCTTGCGGAAGTAAAATCCTTCGTAATCATCACTCTTCAGATTGTAAAGATTGACATTGGCTCCAGCCGGCACTAAGAACTTGTAGGCTACAGCGGTAGTTGTCAGATTATTAGCCCAAGGAATGTAGTTCGATGTATTGTACAGCTCGGTTGCCCCGCCAATAAACATTGCATATCCGTCGGTACGCAAAGCATTCATGTCCACCTCGGTGGCACTGTCGAGCAAATCGGCAAGAGTCAAGTCGGCACTTGGAACTTTCACTTCCTCATCCTTCACCACCACATTGAATGCCCAATCGGTTTGTGTAAATCGGCCGTAAGGCGCAACGTAGATGTAGAGTTCCATATCGGCTGGTGCCGTGAAGTCGTAATACTCGCCATTGCCGTAGAACGAATCGTCGTTGCCGTCATCTTTGTAATCGATAAATTCATACTCGCCGGAACTATTCTTGCTGTAGAGGAGCATATAGGCATCGACAGTTGATGAGTAGTCGATGCACACGCTTTCGCCAGCCGTTAGCTTCAACTTGTAGGCATTGGCGTAGGTAATACAATCACTTCCCCAGCATTCCCTAATGTTGGTAAGCGTAGAGTTGTCGGCGGAATTGCCTTCGGCATAGAACGGAAGGTTGCCTATCTCGGTTGCGCCATCGAACAATTCAGTCAGCGTTATGGCATCAATGTCTGGTGTCTTGATGTCTTCCTCATCCATCACCACATTGAATGCCCAGTTGGTTTGTGTAAATTGATTGTAAGGCGCTACGTAGATGTAGAGTTCCATGTCGGATTCTGCCGTGAAGTCGTAATACTCGCCATCGCCGTAGAACGAACCGTCGTTGCCGTTATCATTGTAATCGATAAGTTCATACCCGCCGGAGCTGTTCTTGCTGTAGAGGAGCATATAGGCGTCTTCGGTTGACGAGTAGTCGATGCGCACGCTTTCGCCTGCCTTTAGCGACAGCTTGTAGGCATTGGCGTAGGTGAAATAATCGTAATCATAGTTCCAAGTATAAGGTAGAGCAGTGTATTCCCTAATGTTGACAAGCGTAGAGTTTTGGGCAGAATTGCCTTCAGCGTAGAATGGAAGGTCGCCTATCTCGGTTGCGCCATCGAACAATTCAGTCAGCGTTATGGCATCAATGCCTGGTGTCTTGATTTGTTGCTTTTTCAACACATTGAATGCCCAGTTGGTTTGTGTAAGTTGGCCGTAAGGCGCAACGTAGATGTAGAGGTCCATATCGGCTGAAGCGGTGTAGTCGTAATTCTCGCCATTGCCGTAGAACGAATCGTCGTAGTTGTCATCATTTTTGTAATCGATAAATTCATACTCGCCGGAACTATTCTTGCTGTAGAGGAGCATATAGGCATCGACAGTTGATGAGTAGTCGATGCACACGCTTTCGCCAGCCGTTAGCTTCAACTTGTAGGCATTGGCGTAGGTGAAGCGATCGGAATCTTCGTTCCAAGTATTAGGTAGAGCAATGTATTCCCTAATGTTGGTAAGCGTAGAGTTTTGGGCTGAATTGCCTTCGGCGTAGAATGGAAGGGTTCCTATCTCGGTTGCGCCATTGAACAGCTCGAACAGCGTTATAGCATTGTCATTATTTATGGCTACTTTATATGGCGACATTGTACCATTAATGACATTAGCCATATAGAAGGTGGTATCCTTATCATATCCGCCAATTTTTACACCTCCACCACTGAAAAAATCTGGCATTACATATTCACCGTCAACCTTGCTGTAAACAAAATAAAAACCAACGGCTGATGCCTCGAATGAGTAGTTTACATATTCGCCCTTGGCAATGTTCAGCTTATAGGCGCCACAAAATCCGCCTGACGGAACACCTGACGGGCAAACACACATCTGAGCGCCTTTGTCCAAGACGTTAAACATGCCACTTGCAGTATAAGGCAACTGAGCAACCTCAACTGCGCTGTCGAGCAACTGTTCAATAGGCTTGCAGACAAAACCCGACATAGTTACATTTTCATTTGAGACGTTTGGTTGAACTGCCAAGACGAAATACAGCACAGTATCGGCATCGGCAGTATAATAAAAGTTTTCACTACTGCTATTAAGATCCGACATTTGGAATTTGCCTTCGGCATCCTTGTGGAACCATAAGTAGCCGAGATCATCAGTCCAATTCTCCATCAACATTTCACCCTCTGCCAACGACATCTTATAGGCTTTGCCCAGCAGCATGCCAACGCTCTCTAATCCTGAGTCGAAAAGCTGTGCATCCTTGCTGAAATCGAGCTGGGCCGTGTGCGTTCCAGTCAGCTCGGTTGCGTTGTTGAGCAAATCGGCAAGTGATGACACTTCCTCAACCATGTATTTCACTGGCGTGCAAAAATCCACAAAACCATAACTGCCTCTGGCAAATTGCGCCAACAGTTTGTAGGTGCCGGTTTTTACTGGTGAGAATTCAGCGCTATAGGTATTGGTCTCGTCATCGTAATTTGACATGACATATTGTAATGGAGTATTCATGTCTCCTTCGGCAAACAGAGCTAATTCAGATGACACATCCTTGGCAGTGGTGCTGAACCTGTAAGTCACACCCTTCTCGAGTTCGACACTGTAGCCAGAACAATAGGCAAAAAATGATTCTGAAGGCGAGAATGGCTGTGTAGAGAATGGATCGGCATATTCCGACTGCGACTTGCCAACAGTGAGTTTTCTTGAGAAGTCGATATCGGATGGCTGGGTAGCCACTTTGCGAATGGCGAACTTATAGTCGGCCGAGTTCATCTGGTCGCTCATGAGGGCCAGCTTGTATTGGCCGGCAGAAACTACACTACTCAAAAATATAGGGTCGGGAAACCCTTCTGTATGGGCTAATGGAGCATCACTAAATGCCTTCTTGAAAAGCACAACGGATGCCTTTTTGAAGGTGTTGTCAGATCCCTCCTTGAAGAAAAACGCATATTTGTTGCCATCGTCAGGTACATTCACACTGTAGCCTTCGGCATATCCGTAATAATCATTATTGCAATAAACCTGTTTGTCGTCGGCATTGAGAGAGCCCGAAATAACGGAACCTACAGTGTACTCTGTACTGCAATCGAGAGAGGCCAATCCGCTTGCCTTGTCCAACTGGCGGATGGTCAGCTTGTAGTCGTACTCGCAAGGGATAGGGCCACCATACTCATTCCAGATTGCGATTTTGCAGTCGCCGTCGGCTTCTGGCGTAATGGTTATTGTCAGCACGCTACAGCTATCGGCAAATCCGGTACTATTGGAATATGAGGATTCTCCGTCAATAGCAATGTAAGGTGCAAGGCCATATGCCCCCTTCGCCTTTTTGCTTAGCTGGTAGTTGATATTGTATGTCTCGCCAGCCTTCAGGCTAACCTTGAGGAACTTTGCATTATAATAACCATCACCACTACTATAATAATATGCATCGGAAGCGAAAGACAGCGTGCCTGTGTTTTCGCCAAGGCCGATTGCTGTGTATTCAGCGTTTTCGGCAGTGCAATAAGGCGTTTCGTAAACCGAAATGGAGTAGTAGGCACTTTCGATATTTGAAATTTTACATATGAAATTAACGTCCATTGGACGTTAGACAAATAACAAATTTGAAATGTGAAATTAAAATCCTAATTCCTACATCCTAAATCCTAAATGAATTAAATCCTAAATGAATTAAATCCTAAATGAATTAAATCCTAAAT
>CALCFP010000376.1 GCA_937900725.1 uncultured Bacteroidota bacterium
GAGTATTGATGTCGTACTATGCATCGGCTTACGTTCGTCTGGTTACAGGCATGAAGGTCCGCGACACTACCGCAGGATTTGTATGTTACCGCAGGGAAGTACTCGAAACTCTAGACCTCGACAACATCAAATTCAAAGGGTACGCTTTCCAAATTGAAATGAAATTCACTGCGTGGAAATTCGGGTTCAAGGTTATTGAAGTGCCTATCATCTTTACCGACCGCAAGGAAGGCAAGTCAAAAATGAGTGGAGGCATCTTCAACGAAGCCGTTTGGGGGGTAATCCGCCTTAAATGGCGCAGTCTGTTCCGCAGTTACAAACGCAACGCCGCATAATCTAAAATTAATTGTTTCCCAATTATATTGATTCTCAATGAAAACGCTCATAAAAAATGCGACAATAGTAAACGACGGCAAAAAATTTTGTGGGCACATTGTCATCAACGGGGAATACATTGAGTCGGTAACAACCGAACTGCCTCAAACTGGCGACGACACACATATAATAAATGCGCAAGGAAAACTTGCGATTCCAGGTGTAATAGATGAACACGTACATTTCCGCGAACCAGGACTGACGCATAAGGCCGATATTGAATCGGAATCGAAGGCCGCGGTCGCAGGTGGCGTAACATCTTTTATGGATATGCCGAATGTCAATCCGCAAACAATCACAAACGACCTGCTTCGGCAAAAAATGGAAATTGCGTCAGAGAAGTCATTAGCAAACTATGCCTTCTACCTTGGCGCCACAAACGACAATCTGCCAGAAATAATAAAAGCCGACATATCTTCAATTGCTGGCATAAAATTGTTTATGGGTTCATCAACTGGCAATATGCTAGTGGACAAAGGCAACTCTCTTGAATCTATTTTTGCGGAATCGCCTTGCCTGATTATGGTTCATTGCGAAGATGAACAGACAATAAAGGAGAACATTGCCCGTTTCAAAGAATTATACGGCGACAATGTTTTGCCAACTCATCACCCGCTTATCCGCACAGCAGATGCCTGCTATAAGTCGACAGCAAAAGCCGTCGAACTTGCACAAAAATATGGCTCTCAATTACATATAGCACATCTTTCGACAAAGGACGAACTCAGTTTGCTTGAATCAAGACCATTGAAGGATAAAAAAATTACAGCGGAAACTTGTCCTCAATATCTTTTCTTTGACCAATCAGACTACGAAAAATTCGGCTACAGGATCAAGTGCAATCCCGCTATTAAATCTGCGGAAGACAGAAAGTCGCTAATCAGTGCATTAAGCACAAATAAAATTGATACGATTGCTACTGACCACGCTCCTCATCTTAAAATCGAGAAGTTTGGCGATACGTATTTCTGTTCAGCATCAGGAATGCCGACTATTCAATATTCGCTTTTGGCTATGCTCGACTTGTACAATCAAGGACAGGTTTCGATAGAGACAATTGTAGAAAAAATGTGCCACGCTCCTGCCAATATCTATAATATTGAAAAACGCGGTTATCTGAAAGCAGGCTTCAAGGCCGATATTGCGATTATTGACACAAACAAGCCTCAAACTGTTTCAGAAGACAAAATCTTATCGAAATGCAAATGGTCGCCTTTTGAAAAACACACTTTTGGATCAACTGTGACTCACACATTTGTCAACGGCAATCTTGTATATTGCGATGGACAAATAGACGATTCCACCAAAGGCCAGCCGTTGCTATTTTGCCGATAAAGGAAACGGCATCCATTACAGATGCCGTCAATCCAATTATTTACTAAATCATCAGTCTATAGTCAGGCAATTATCCACCTTCTCGTCAAGAAGTGCGTTCTGTAGGACATCTTCGATTGTGTTGACATATATGAACTTCACGCCGTCAATATATTCAGGTTTTATCTCGTCAATATCCTTGCGATTCTGCTCGCATAAGATGATTGTTGATATTCCAGCCCGTTTCGCAGCCAAGATTTTCTCACGTATGCCGCCTACAGGCAAGACCTTTCCACGAAGCGTTATTTCACCTGTCATAGCCAATGCCTTCCTAACTTTACGCTGTGTAAATGCGGAGGCCAATGATGTGACCATTGTCACTCCTGCCGAAGGACCGTCTTTGGGTATTGCACCTTCTGGCACGTGAATATGCACGTTCCACTTCTCAAAAATACCAGAATCGAGTCCGAAACGAGATGCGTGAGCCTTGATATATTCCAAGGCCAGCGTTGCAGATTCCTTCATCACATCTCCGAGATTTCCTGTAAGAGTAAGTTTCTCGC
>CALCFP010000377.1 GCA_937900725.1 uncultured Bacteroidota bacterium
CACGGTCGTGAGCGGCAATTACCATACGTCCACCACCTTGCAACATATCGCGGCCCATGTTGTCAAGATATGGGCCAGTAACTTTGCGTGAACGTCCTACTACAATGTTGTAAGTAGAGTTTGAACCGTCGCAGCAAGTTCCGTGTGTGCCAAGCAGATAGTACCAGCCGTTGTTGTACATGAGGTCAGAAGCCTCGCAGTCGATAGCGATGTTTATGGCCTCGTTGCCTTCAACGCGCTTGCCTGTAGCAGGATCAAGTTCAACCAAACGGATAAATCCGAAATAGGTACCGTAAGAAAGCCATAGACGGCCGTCGGTTGGGTCAAGGAGCAATCCTGCGTCAATAGCGTCGCAGTCTTCGTCATATTCTGATGATGCAACTTCAATTGGTTCAGTGAACTTGAAGTCGGGTGATTTTGGGTCCAAAGTCTTGTTCCACATAGTCACAACCTTGCCAGCGTGACCACCGCCCAGACCACCGCCAGTAGTGCTGTATGCGATAAGGTAACGGTCGCCAATCTTGAGAGCGTCAGGAGCAGCGCCTCCACCAGGACGCTCTGCACCACCATTCCAAGTCCAGCCGTCTTCTGAGATAAGGCCTCCGCCACCAGTTCCGAATGTATAGTATTTGCCATCACATTCAACTATTGTTGATGGGTCGTGAATGAAAGGTTTGCCGATTTGTGCGGCAGCGTCTTTTGCTGTAAAGGCGAGCACCATGGCGCAAACGCCTATTGTTATTGTTGATTTCATGATTATTATCTTTATGTATTAGATTATCTGTTACTTGTTGGTGATAGTGTAGTTTTGAACTGGTTTGCCGTTCTCGTCAAGGAAACGAATGCAGAAGTCGCTCATGCCAGGACCGTTGATTACGGCGCCACGAAGAATGTTCTTGCCTTTTTTCAGGCTGATGATTGATGAAACGCAGTCATCTACAACCATGCGTCGGTCGCCTGAAAGAAGAAGCACTTCCTTGCCGTCAAGCCACCACATTGATGCTGAGTTTGAACCTACGGCAAGTCTGACATTCATGTCTTCCTCGCAGTTGATTACAGTTACAGCCCAGCAGATAATGCCATAACGTTGCTTGTCGCGTGCTGTTGCAAAACGGAACAATTTTACGTTGAACAATTTGCTGTCGAATGCATGCCAAACAAGTGTCTCGTTCTCGAAGATTGGCTTTTGTTCTGCAGGTGGCATCATTGGACGTCCAGCCTGAAGGTTTACAGGTGCTTGCTTTTCAACATTCACCTTAACCTTTGCGCCGTCTTTTGGAAGAACTGTCAATTGGTTTGGGAAATACTCTTTTGCAAAAACCTCGCGCAGGTAGGTGTCAGTGAATACTGTGTTGCTGCGGTTTGGCTTGCTGATTGGGTCAAGCAGCAACCAACGGCGGATAAAGCCTTGGTCATCTGGTTTCATCGCTTCTGGTGTCGAAGGCGTGAAGTAGTTGTCTAAACTTGGACCGCTTGGAGCAGCAGCCTGTTGCCCTTGTGCGTTGGCATTGGTGCATAGAAGTGCTGCTATGCCAACAGCCAACATTGTCTTGTAAATTTTCATAATACTTTTTTTTGATAAGTTTTTTTTACGATTAGGCTATTTGTGTAGCCGAACACAAATAACGTTAAAACGACGTCTAATATACGAATTGTATGTTACACTTTAGTTCGTTTGCGTTACAATGGTGGTATTAATTTATGCTGATTGTCGATAAAAATTGGTGAACAATCGACATTGGCAATCTGATGGCTTTTTTTGAGTGTCTTTTTTGATGCAAACACAAAAAAACGCACTCGTTTCGGGTGCGTTTTTTATTGTCGTTGGAATAATCCTATTTGTGGTTTTCATTGAAAAGTTTCAGCCTTTCTTCGAGCAACGCATAGTGATGTGGCTTGATGTTCGAAGAGCAGGCTCTGATGCCGTTTCTTACGGTACCTGTCGTTGCCAAGTCGATGCCGCTCACACCGTAGTACAGGAGTTCTTTTGCCAAATCGGCGCCAGACATGTCCTTGTAGCCGATGGTGAAGAAAAATCCGTCGCTTACAGGAACGTCGTTGTCCTTGTCATACACTATTGAGAATCCGTTTCTTTCAAGAATGTCCTTGATTTTGTGGCAACGGTTGCCGTATTCCTTTATGTCGTCGACAAATTTGTATTCGCCGTCGCAGGCCGCTTTCAGCATTGCGGCCATAGCGTATTGTGCCGAGTGCGAAACTCCTGATGAGAACGTGTATAGGAATACATAACTGTATGCCGCGCCAAAGCGTGGAATATTATATCGGTCCTTAAGCGTTTGGTAATGGCGCTCGTATAATTTGTCGGAAATGCAAGCCATTGCGATGCGTTGTCCAGCGTAGCTGAAAATCTTTGATGCGCTCATCAGCATCACGTAGTTGTCAGTGTAGTGCGAGACGCTTGCGACGTATGGTGGCTCAAATGGAATTCCGAAGTTTTGGCGGAAGTCCATTGTCATGTAGGCAAGATCTTCTATCACAACAACATCGTATTTTGTTGCGAGTTTGCCGATTGTCTCCAGTTCCTGGCTGTTGAGTGTCATCCACGAAGGGTTGTTCGGGCTTGAATAAAGCACGGCGCAGATGTTGCCTTGCTTGAAGTAACTTTCCAGTTTTGCCCCAAGTTTTTCGCCACGGTAGTCGGCAATGTCGAACGATGCCACCTTAACGCCAATCACTGATGCCTGCATTTTCTGGACAGGGAAACCAGGGTCGATGTAGAGTACAGTGTCTTTCTTCGGGTCGAGTTGGGAGCAAAGCATCAGCGATGCGAATGAAGCCTGCATTGAACCTACTGTCGGTACGCAACTTTCTGGTTTTATGTCGGTGTTGACAAATGCCTTGATGAATCGTGATGCCTGTTCCTTGACTTCGGGAATGCCGTCAATTATTGGGTAGATGGATGCCACGCCTTTTTGCAGAGCCTCGCATTCGGCCTTTACGCCGACAGCCGAAGGTGGCAGGCCAGGAATGCCCATTTCAAAGTGGATGTATTCGGTGCCCGTCTGCTTTTCGGCCTCGCGCACTATGGCTCCAACCTGACGGATTGACGCCGTCTTGATGTCGGCAATTTCAAGTTTTTTCATTATTCCGTCAATCACTGACGGTTCGATAACTGTTTTCATCTTTTTAAGTAAAAAATCAAAAACGCAGACAAGAACAAATGTTGATGCCTGCGTTGTTGTATCATCAATTCGTTTTTTTTATCTCTCGATTGTGGCAGTGCGGTCAGGGCCGACTGATACGATTTTTACAGGAACGCCCGTCTCTTGCTCAATGAACTTGATGTAGTCGGCAAAGGCTTTCGGGAACTGGCTTTCGGCTGTGATGCCTGTCAAGTCTGATTTCCATCCTTTGAATTCCTTGTAAACGGGGTCAATCTTCACGCTGTCGATGTCGAATGGAAAATCTGTTGTTTCCTTGCCGTCAATCTTGTATGCTGTGCAGACTTTTATTGTGTCGAAATCGTCAAGCACGTCGCTCTTCATCATAATCAATTGTGTTACGCCGTTAATCATGATGCTGTATTTCAGCGCAACAAGGTCGAGCCATCCGCAACGGCGCTTGCGGCCAGTTACGGCGCCATATTCGTGGCCTAGTTGGCAGATTGTCTCGCCGACCTCGTCGAACAGTTCGGTAGGGAATGGACCGGCACCAACGCGAGTGCAGTATGCCTTGAATATGCCGAACACGTCGCCAATCTTGTTTGGACCGATGCCCAATCCAGTGCAGGCTCCAGCGCAAATGGTGTTTGATGAAGTGACGAATGGATACGAGCCGAAATCGATGTCGAGCATTGTGCCTTGAGCGCCTTCGGCAAGAACCGACTTGCCGTCGTTCAGAAGTTTGTTCACAACGTGCTCGCTGTCGACGAACGTGAATTTCTTCAGGTATTCGATCGCCTCATCGGCCGTCGCGCAGTTATCCAGCAGGGCACGGGTAAGAAAGTTGTCATTCAATTCCGGCGCCCCCGGATTCGTACCGGTATGCGGCACCTCGCCCCAGTCAGATTTGATCAGCACGTTGTCATTTACGACCAGGCCCTTTTCATTGATCCCGTCCAGAAGGAACCAGGGCAGAAGATCCAGCTTTTCCTTCGGAAGCCCGGCTTCAACGGCTTCGGAATTAATATTTGCCAGACGACCGACGCCGATTGTCGCATACCGACCTTCCTTTGCTGTCGTGCGAATCACAAAGGTTGGACTCT
>CALCFP010000378.1 GCA_937900725.1 uncultured Bacteroidota bacterium
ACAACACCACTTCTTCGGATACGAAGGCCGATGCGCCGCTCCTTCTAACTTTGATGCCGACTACTGCTACTCACTTGGCCGCGTAGCATCTTTGCTTATCGCAAGTGGCAAGACTGGCTATATGTCATCTGTACGCAACACCACAAAACCTGCAGACCAATGGCTTGCCGGCGGCATTCCAATCACTGCAATGATGAATATGGAAAAACGTAATGGCAAGATGAAACCAGTTATCCAAAAGGCATTGGTTAAGTTGGACGGCGGTCCATTCAAATTCTTCGCATCGAAACGCGACGAATGGGCTATCGAGACTGCTTTTGTCTACCCTGGTCCTATCCAGTACTTCGGTCCATCGGAAGTTGCCGACCAGCCAACAAAGACTATCAAACTTGAACATTAATCAATGCTCGACAAAATAGCGACAAAAAGCCGTCCAGATTGGACGGCTTTTTTTTTATTTTTGATGGTTCTACTAAAACTAATGTTGAATAAAATAAAAATTCATTCGCTATGAAAATCAAGCAAATCGGCATCGCTTGCATTGTATTGGCATTTGCAGGCACCATTATTTTTGAATACTTATCGGGAGAACATTATTTTCGCAAACAGAAAACACTTACAACAATGGAACCTGACAACAATTTTGAATACCTAATCGACCGTTTTGCCGACATAAAGATAATGCGGTACAAAGTACCTGATTTTGAAAATCTTACACTAAACCAAAAGACATTCATCTACTATTTGTGCCAGGCATCGCAATGTGGACGCGACATCATCTTCGACCAATTCTACAAGCACAACCTGCTGGTACGTCGCACTTTGGACAACATTGTAGAAACATACAACGGTGACCGCAACAATGCTGATTTCGAACAATTTATGGTATACACAAAACGTGTATGGTTCAGCAACGGCATACATCATCACTATAGTTGCGACAAATTTTTTCCAAATCTGCCGAAAGAAACATTCAGGCAGTTGATGCTCAATTCCGACTTCAGCAAGATGCCAAAGGCCGAAAACGAGACTGACACTCAATTTGCCGACCGCATCACCAATATAATATATGATGCCGAAAACGATCTGAAACGCGTATGCCTCGACGGCAACGCCGACGTTGTGACCGCTTCAGCAAACAATTTCTACAGCAACTTGACGCAAGCCGAAGTAGAGGCCTACAATGCAAGCCTTGTTCAACCCGACACAACCCGTCCATTGTCACTTGGACTGAACAGCCGATTAGTCAAGAAAGACGGCAAGATTATGGAAGAGACATACAAGGTTGGTGGCAAATACAGCAAGGCCATAGAGCAGATTGTATATTGGCTGACAAAGGCATCAGCATACGCTGAAACCGAACAGCAACGCAAGTGCATCGACAAACTGATTGAATATTACAACACTGGCGACCTTAAGACCTGGGACGAGTACAGCATTCTTTGGGCCACCGACAACCAACCCGACGTTGACTTCATCAATGGATTCATTGAGGTTTACGGCGACCCACTCGGAATGAAGGGCTCGTGGGAATCACTTGTCAATTTCAAGGACAAAACCGCCACTCACCGAACTGAAGTAATCAGCCAAAACGCTCAATGGTTTGAAGACCACGCACCTATCGACAACCGTTTCAAGAAGAAAAACGTCAAGGGCGTGACGGCTAAAGTCATTACCGCCGTACAACTTGGTGGCGACTGCTACCCTTCCACTCCTATCGGCATCAACCTGCCAAACGCCGACTGGATTCGCAAGGAACACGGCTCAAAATCGGTTACTATCGAGAACATTACATACGCATACGACCAGGCAAGCCTTGGTAGCGGATTGCTCGACGAATTCTGCATCAGCGACGAAGAAAAGGCTCGCTCGCGCAAATATGGATACCAATCGAGCAATCTCCACACCGACCTTCACGAATGTCTGGGACACGGTTCTGGCCAACTTCTGCCAGACACCAATCCCGATGCGTTGAAGAACTACAGTAGCACACTCGAGGAAGCCCGCGCCGACTTGTTCGCGCTATACTATATGGCCGACCCTAAAATTGTGGAACTCGGTCTTCTTCCTGACAACGAAGCATATAAGTCGGAATACGACTCATACATTCGCAATGGCTTGATGACCCAACTCACTCGCATCGAACTTGGCAAGGATTTGGAAGAATCACATATGCGCAACCGCCAACTTATTGCAAGTTGGGCATTTGAACAAGGCAAAGCAGAAAACGTAATCGAGTTGAAGACCGTAAACGGCAAAACTTATTCTGTCATAAATAATTACGAGAAACTACGCACACTTTTCGGCAAACTGCTTGCTGAAATTCAACGCATTAAGTCTGAAGGCGACTTTCCTGCAGGACAAGCACTTGTCGAGAACTATGGTGTAAAAATAGACCAAAAGTTGCACGCAGAAGTTTTGGAACGTTACCGCAAACTCAACCTTGCTCCTTACGGTGGCTTCGTAAACCCTGTGCTGAAACCTGTTATGGAAAACGGCAAAATAATCGACGTAACTATTGACTATACAGAAACTTACGTCGAGCAAATGATTAGATACGGGAAAGAGTTCTCGTTCTTGGATTTGGAATGATTTTTTCTGGCAACTGAATAGCAAATGTGGAACAAGCACCTTCATATTGTCAGCCTAAACATACCATTGCCAGCCAATTACGGCGGAATGATTGACATATGGCACAAGGCAAGGGCTCTGTCAGATTTAGGCATCAAGGTACACCTTCATTGCTTTGAATATGGACGTAGCCACCAAAAGGAACTTGAAGACACTTGCTATTCAGTCAATTACTACAAACGAC
>CALCFP010000379.1 GCA_937900725.1 uncultured Bacteroidota bacterium
TTGAATTCACATACGGTGGCGACTACAACAGCAAGGACGCCTCCGACAACAACTTCAACTGCAACGGTCTGCTATCGCCCGACCGCAATTTCAATCCTCACGCATACGAGGTAAGATACTTCTACCAAGATATTTGGACTGACGCCATCGACCTGAACAAAGGCACCGTAAATGTATTCAACGAGAACTTCTTCGTCAGCCTGAAAAACTACCGTCTAGAATGGAACATTGAAGTTGACGGACGCCAAATAATGAATGGCATTGTCAACAATCTCGACATTGAACCTCGCTCATCTAAAGAAATAGCACTTGACATCGACGCAAGCAAATTGCCAAGCCAAGGCGAGATTTTTCTTAACGTCAACTACATCCTGAAGTCGGAATATGGCATACTGCCAGCAGGCACACGCGTGGCATACGCACAATTGCCAATCCGCGAAAATCCTGAATTTACGGAATTCAAGACAAGCAAGTCGAACGTAAAGACTGTAAAAAACGACAACAAGGTAATTGTCGGCAATGACGATTTTGAATACACATTCAACAGCGACGGATTCATCTGCAAAATGACAATAGGCAACACCGACTATATGAAGGAAGGCTCTGTGCTAAAGCCAAATTTCTGGAGAGCGCCGACCGACAACGATATGGGTGGAATGCAATTGTTCAGCCAATATTTCAAATGGCGGAATCCGAACATCGAACTTCTGTCGATAAACACGGCTACCGCCAACGGGAACGCCATTGTCAGCACCACATACAAAATGCCTGACGTAAAAGCCGAACTGAAACTTGAATACACAATCAACGGCGACGGACAGATAAGCATCAACCAATCGATGACTGTTGAACCTGATTCAATGCCGTCGCAACTATACCGCTTTGGAATGCGTCTTGAAATGGATGAGCAGTTTAGCGAAGTGAACTATTTCGGACGTGGCCCGATAGAGAACTATGCCGACCGCAAGTTGTCGCAGCCGGTAGGAAGTTACAAGCAAACCGTTGCCGAGCAGTACTATCCATACATTCGCCCGCAAGAAAGCGGAACCAAAAGCGACTTGCGCACTTTCGACGTGGTGAACATTGCAGGCACGGGGCTTCGATTCTCTTCCGACTCGCTGTTTTCTGCCTCGGCACTGCCATACACACAAGAGCAAATAGGACCTTGGATTCAGAAAAAGCAACATCACTCCACCGATTTGGAATACGACAACCTGACTGCCGTATGCGTTGATGGCGCACAAATTGGCCTTGGATGCATCAACTCGTGGGGTGCCGCACCTATTGCAAAATATATGTTGCCACGTGCCGACTACCAGTTTAAACTGACAATCACACCAATAAACAGAAAATAATTTTTTTGATAGGCTTTTCAAGGGCATGGATTTTACGAATCCATGCCCTTGTTTTTTTTGTGAATTTTGAAAAACCAATCCAAAGCGTATGTAATTTTGTATTTTGAAAAACAAACATTTAGATATGGGGAAAGTCACTTCGCGCGAAAAGCAAATTACAAAGACAAGCATAGTAGGCATTGTCACTAACATCTTTTTGGCCGCATTCAAGGCTTTTGTCGGAATGTTGGCAAATTCCATTGCCGTAATCCTCGACGCAGTCAACAACCTGAGCGACGCACTATCATCGGCCATCACAATCATAGGCATCAAACTTGCCCACCGCAAGCCCAACAAGGAACACCCATTTGGCTATGGCCGCATTGAATATTTCAGCGCAATTCTGATTGCAGGACTTGTATTCTCGGCTGGCGTGGCATCAATGATTGAATCAATAAAGAAGATAGCCTCGCCAGAAGCCACCGATTTTTCAATTGTCACCATCATTATAATTGCAGTTGCCATAGTAACCAAAATAATTTTAGGAAGATACGTCAAGCGTCAAGGCGAGAAATTCAGTTCAGATGCACTCATAGCATCGGGAGCCGACGCATCGTTCGACGCCATAATATCAGCATCGACACTTGTATGCGCCATAGTGTCGCTAGTTTGGGACATTGCTATCGACGGCTACATTGGCGCAATCATTTCGGCATTTATCATCAAGGCTGGCGTGGAACTGTTCATGCAACCTTTGAGCCAAATATTGGGTGCACGTACAAGCAGCGAGACAACCATTGGCATCAAGTCCGACATTCGCAAATTCGACGGGGTTATAGGCGCGTACGACCTTGTACTTCACAACTATGGTCCCGACCGTGCGGTTGGCTCTGTCCACATTGAGATTGACGATTCACTTTCGGCACGCGACATACACCTGCTGACAAAACGTATTCAACGCCAGATAGCCCAAAATTACGGAGTTTTTCTGACTATAGGAATTTACGCTGTTGACAAGCAAAACGATGATTTAGGCAAGATGCAAAACGACATTAAAATCATTGCCGCATCGTTTGACGGAATTCTGCAAGCACACGGAATCTTTATCGACACTGAAACGAAAATAATATCACTAGATGCTGTGGTCGATTTCAAGGTCTCCGACAAACAATCGCTTTACAACGACATTGTAAATGCAATTGCAAGCAAATACGACGGTTACACCGTTGAATTGAATTTCGACATTGATTATAGCGACTAAACTCTTAGTCACAATGTTTTAGAAATGATTATTAGATAGATACCGAAACACTTCCGCATATCACGGCACACCTTCAAAAAGGTGGCAATAACACAAAAAAAAGGCATCCCGAAGGATGCCTTTTCATTTATCAATGAAATTGATTAAACAAGTTTCAATTCCTTAAGAGTTGCAACATTGCCACGTACTGAAGCTGCGCTTGCTGCAAACTTAGCCTTTTCGTCAGCGTTAAGGTCAAGTTCAACAATCTTCTCAATACCGTTCTTGCCAAGGATGACAGGAACGCCGATGCAAAGGTCTGATTCGCCGTATTCGCCTTCAAGCAATACAGAGCAAGGAATCATCTTCTTCTGGTCGTGAATAATAGCCTCTACAACTGATGCTCCAGCTGCACCTGGTGCATACCATGCAGATGTGCCAAGCAAACCAGTAAGAGTTGCACCGCCAACCATTGTAGATTTTACTACCTCGTCAAGTTTTTCAGCACTCAAGAAATTTGTAACAGGCATGCCTTTGTATGTAGCAAAGCGAGCCATAGGAATCATTGTTGTATCACCGTGACCGCCAATTACAAAGCCTTCAACTTCATTAGCATTGCAGTTCAAAGCCTGTGACAGGAAATATTTGAAACGTGAGCTATCCAAAGCGCCACCCATACCGATTACACGATTCTTTGGCAAGCCAAGAGCCTTAAGTGCTAGGTATGTCATTGTGTCCATTGGGTTTGAAATGCAAACGATAATTGCATTTGGAGAATACTTCAAAAGATTCTCGGCAACGCCCTTTACAATACCGGCATTAACGCCAAGAAGCTCTTCACGAGTCATGCCTGGCTTACGTGGAATACCAGAAGTGATAACGCAAACGTCAGAATTTGCTGTCTTGGCATAATCATTGGTGCAACCAACCAAGCGAGTGTCGAAACCCAGCAATTGTGCTGTCTGCATCATATCCATTGCCTTGCCTTCTGAAACGCCCTCCTTGATGTCGAGCATTACAACCTCGTCGGCCACTTCATTGAATGCAAGAACATTAGCGCATGTTGCGCCTACGTTTCCTGCTCCTACAACTGTAACTTTACTCATAACTATAAAATTTTTAACGATTTCGAATTGTACTTTTTAAAGTCTGCAAATATAGTAAATCAAATGTGGTTTCAAGAAAAATTATTTGGGCAAAAAAATGAATTTCGCTTTCCGCCACTAAGGACATCATTAAACCAGTTATGATATGGATCGGATGCTGATTTTGAAATCTTAGTCATTGTTCCTGGCGTCAACGATTCAATTGGAAATTCAAAAGTCTGACTATCGTCATTCGCCATATCTTCGACTTCTGTCTTTAGATGAAGTTTTGTAACCTTCTTATCATCAACAAAAAAACTTCCATCCTTGAATTAACAATAAATGACAGTATTAGCCTTAAATTTGAAATTGGAAATACCATTATCCACAGAATTCTCGTCATCATAAAATGTGCATTCAGTAAACCCTAAACTTGGGGGGCAATGAGAACCACTACGTTCAAAATTTTGCTTTATTACTATACATGAGGTATTCTGCAGGACATTCGGATCCTCATTTATTGCAAATAACTGCAAAAAAATGAATTGTAAAATCAAGAATAAAATTACGGTCTTCTTCATTGTCAAAATCACCTTTTAGCAAAGACTATTTCTAATCTTTAATTAATCTAATTGAGCATTCTTGTTGGTATACAATATTAGAGCATGTTATATTACCAATGCCATTTGTAAATGATGACAAAACGACAAATGAACTTCTACTACCCCTACCATTTGCGTCCATATCTCTTACCCAATATATACATCCATATCCTTCACCTGCAAATGGTCGTGCATTGAATAAAGATAAATAAGGTTCAGGGCGTTCTTCTTCGTTATGAAATATCCAATCTTGATTCATTAGCATCATTTGGTTGCGCACATCCGAATCAACACCATCAAAACAACGTAAATATAAATTTCTTGCCATATAATAATCATACCAGAGTTCCATCATAAACCTCTCGGGGCCACTTGTTTCTTTAAACGAAGGATTATTAACATTATAAAACCTTTCCAATTCATACCAGTCATCAATGGTAGGGATATGGAATCCTTGTGGTACTGCATACATAATTAAATCATAACCTAACACCTCGTTTGAGTTATCTAAGCTCACTTTCACCTTAGTCAATGGCAAATTATAGACTATACCTTGAGCACCGGACGGCAATGTGATGAAACTTTCATTATCTATCACAGGGGTAAACCTTCTTATCGTATCTCGTGTATAATCCTCATTAATAACAATTGTTGTACTATGTAACCCTACTGTATCTAAAGCGTAAACTTTATCATTATATATTATACTTTTTGCCCTAAAATCTTCAGCAAGCCAAACCTGATTGCCTATCCTTACAAGACGGTACACATTAAATTCATGATCATGGCAAAAAGTGCTCTTGTCCAAGATTATCTCTTTAGCTTTATTTGTAACAGTAAATACCTTATCACCAACTTGAAGGTCTAACGAGACTTCAAATTCATATATAATTGGTTCATAGAATACATTGTTGTCATCATCCCACCAATGCGTATATGCCGCATTCACTGGCGAATTTGCATTGCCCATTTGTATATAGCAGGAATCCTGGCCTTCTGCCAATTCATGTTCTTTTTGATATGGATACCCCTGTTTGTCAGGTGAAACAGTAACCTTTCCTTTCTTAATAATATCCTTTAATTCTTTAAATCTTATTACGGCAGCCCAATCTCCTTCTCCGTTATCAGTCTCTATTTTTCCAAGTGGTGGGACACAATAAAATGTGAATATTTCTGACTGCTCAGATTCATATGTATTTTCACTATAATAATGTTCTTTTGAGTAAGCCTTTGCATACCAATAATACTGAGTATATGGTTTTAATATAACATTTTTCCCATTGCACTCAATCATTTCATCTGTTGATTGCCCATAATAATAACGATAATTAACAACTTCAATATTTGTATTTTCCACAGTGCTACCAGATGCTGAAAACTGAATAATAGTATCTGTAATTATTGCTCCATCTTCTATACTGAATTGCGTAGGAACTGTTGGTATATTACTTGGTGCAGGCTCTTCTTCCTTGCATCCTGTAAAGTTAATTGCCACTAACGCAGCCATTGCAATTGTCAATAGGTTTTTTGTTTTCATTTTTTGTGTTTTTTAAAGATTTAAACTTATTTGATATTTACTTGTTGTCTTGTTCTTGCCCGGCAAGGTGTATTCAAACTCAATTGGATATGCACCCTTTGTTGTCGCAGGTATATTGTTAGCATTCATAAATTGCTGGATACCTGCCGTGTTTGGAGTTCCATCAGCCAATTTGCTTGATACTATTGTCCGATAATTAAACAAATCATCATCAATGTATTGTTGCATATGGTTGTTTATGTTATTCCAACCTCCTACAGTAATGCGAGCACCAGTTTCTATTGCATTGTCGGAAAGCTTTGTAAAGTCATAGCTATTATACCAATATATTATTTCCCTATTGGTTGGTGGTTCAATATTGCCTAATACTTTTCGTAAATCTGCATTTCCATACATCAATGGCTTTACATAGTCAACATACCATAGTGTTTTTGAATAAACAGGCCTTATCTTTATGTTACCTACATCGGAATTATTGTCGTACTCGGTAAAGTCGATGTTCTCAATTGTGGCACTTTGGTCAACAATGTTTGCTTTCAGATTATACACAAACGGATATTCCTGCCATGGCACAATGTCTCCTACAGTCATTTTACTCATCTTCTCCGCAAACGTACTATACGAGCTAGTCCTGAAATGCGCCGAGTAGATTTCAGTCTGCTCAAGAATTTCCAGGTCGCCTTCGGCGGAATGGGTTGTAACATCAACATCCGATGTAGTGCTGTCCACCTTGTGCGTCTGCGCAACAATGTTGGCGTCAAACGTGGTTGCTGTGATCTCGGGCTTGCTTGCCATAGTCATAACGCATATCTCGGCAGGCTTGAGGGAGAGCATCGCCGTCAAGTTTCCGCCAAAGGACCTGTTCCCGAATGTTCCAGCCAATGAAGCCAATAGCCAAAATGAATGTTTGCAACAATATGCAAGGTGGCTATTTATGCGACACGGGGTTACTTGACCCACCATTTTTTTGATTTCGAGACGGAATACCGTAGTTTTTTCATTGCGGTATGGAATGTGGCTTCGACAGGCTCAGCCACCTAGAAAGGCAGCCACCTGGGAAGGCGACTTTCCGGAAATGGCATAAAACAAGAAAGCCCCGACTCCAAAAGGAATCGGGGCTTCTCGAAGGTAGGCGGCGTCCTACTCTCCCACTATACGCAGTACCATCGGCGCTGAAGGGCTTAACTTCTGTGTTCGGGATGGGAACAGGTGGATCCCCTTCGCTATAGCCACCCTAATATCTTACATGCCGGGATAGAGATCAAAGTCGAACAACACCTAAGTGTGGAATTCTTGTAAGTCTTCGGGCAATTAGTACCGCTCGGCTTTGGCATCGCTGCCTTTACACCTGCGGCCTATCGACGTCGTAGTCTCCAACGGCCCTTAAAGGAAATCTCATCTTGGAACAGGCTTCGCGCTTAGATGCTTTCAGCGCTTATCCTTCCCGAACGTAGCTACCCTGCGGTGCGGCTGGCGCCACAACAGGTACACCAGAGGTTCGTCCATCGCGGTCCTCTCGTACTAACGACAGCATTCCTCAAATTTCCAACGCCCACAACAGATAGGGACCGAACTGTCTCACGACGTTCTGAACCCAGC
>CALCFP010000380.1 GCA_937900725.1 uncultured Bacteroidota bacterium
CGCCATGTGCTGGCTGAGATCCTGTGCAATTTTCAGGGCGTCCGCAAATCCCGGGTCATTCTGGTGTTTGACGCCTATAAGGTGAAGCGGAACCTGGGCTTCAGCGAACAATACAAGAACATTACCGTGGTGTACACCGGTGAGGCGGAAACCGCCGATAACTACATCGAAAAAACCACCTACAAGCTGAAAGGACCTTACCGGGCCCGGGTGGTCACCTCGGACGGGCTGGAGCAGATCATTACCATGGGCCACGGCTGCCTCCGCACCAATACCAGCGAAGAGAGCCAGGTGGGAGATCTGATGATCAATTTCAGTTACACCACCGTGGATGACCTTGGCCCCATCACCATCGTAGGCAAGCAGCAGGGCAATACTCTGGTGCCTTATGAATATGAAAGCCTCGACCTTTACAGCGTCCAGGCAGGCACTATGACCACGGAAGACTTTATGACCCAGTATAAAGAAACAGACGCTGCGGACCGCAAAGCCGCTCTCATCTTCATGGTCATCATTGCCTATGTTGCCGACCTTGTCATCAATAACAACCGCCAGGCAGTGCAATTCCTCATCATCTCAGACCAATGGGAGGACATTGCCAATGCCATCAACGTTGCAGTTATCGTTAGTAAGAATCTGCTGTGTGTCACAATAAATCAAGTTTACTAAAACAATGTACCTTGCTGAGCATCAGTCTGGCGGAACCTGCCAAGATGACGGTAAGCCTTTTCTGTCGCTTCGCGGCCGCGCGGGGTACGCTTGATAAAGCCTTCCTGAATAAGGAATGGTTCGTACACTTCCTCAACCGTACCTGCGTCCTCACCTACTGCGGTTGCAATAGTTGTGATGCCGACAGGACCACCCTTGAACTTGTCGATAATGGTTGTTAGTATTCTGTTGTCCATTTCGTCGAGTCCGTATTGGTCGATGTTCAGTGCCTGAAGCGAGAACTGCGCAATGGCAAGGTCAATACGGCCAGAGCCCTTCACCTGCGCAAAATCACGCACGCGTCGTAGCAATGCATTTGCAATACGCGGCGTTCCGCGGCTGCGTGACGATATTTCCAATGCGGCGTCATCGTCGATTGGCACCTGAAGTATTGATGCCGAACGTTTTACGATTTTTTTCAATGTCTCGGCATCGTAATATTCAAAATGGAGGTTTATTCCGAAACGTGCACGCAACGGGCTAGTGAGCAGCCCTGCCCGTGTTGTGGCGCCCACGAGTGTGAAAGGACTGAGCGACAACTGCACAGAACGTGCCGATGGGCCTTTGTCAAGCATTATGTCGATGCGGAAATCCTCCATTGCCGAATAGAGATATTCCTCGACAACTGGATTCAGACGGTGAATTTCATCTATGAAAAGGACATCGTTGTTTTCCAGGCTTGTCAATATTCCTGCCAAATCGCCAGGCTTGTCAAGCACAGGGCCTGAAGTCACTTTAAAGCCGACCCCGAGTTCGTTTGCCACAATGTTTGCAAGTGTTGTCTTGCCCAGTCCAGGAGGGCCGTTGAGCAAGAGATGGTCAAGCGGTTCGCCGCGCATCTTGGCGGCTGTGACAAATATCTTCAGATTTTCAAGTATGCGGAATTGTCCGTTGAAATCGTCAAACGACAACGGTCGCAACTTGTTTTCGTACTCTTTGTCGGAAATAATGTTGGCGTTTTCGCGTATGTCAAAACTTTCGTCCATAGGTGGGCAAGATAGTGGAAAATTGACAAAAGAGGACCTCTAATATCCAATGTTTTTTTTAGGAAAGTAAAAAACGGAAATGAGTCAAATAGGAAACACTACGGCAATCTAACCTATTTTGGAAGGCTTTTGTATTTTGCCTGCAGAATTATTACTCTCTGATGCTTTCATCATTTCCCCTTCGTATTTGGTGAGGTGCTCTATCACCTTGTTGTAAAGTTTCTCATACTCAGAAATATGCTTGCTGTAATATTTCATTGTATTGTGAAACTGTTTTGGCGTAATGTTGTGCTTGTCTAGCACATAACCATAAGCGCTCTCGATTTTATCTCTGTTACGATCAACACGATATCCCTTGTAGGTGAGGTATCCATCAGTAAGATGGATGTCAAACAAAACATCAACCAACTGTTCCTTCTTGATTTCAGGACGCTTGCCTTCAGACTCGGAGCAAGACTGAAGCAAGAAGGCTGCCAATAATATCAAGAGAATACGCTTCATTGCACATTTATATTAATGTTTCTCACATAGGATGATACGAAGAGATTGACTTTTAGTTGTTATTTTCATCAACGCCAAATTACATTTCATCATAAAAAAAAGCGGTCGCCGTGTAAACGAACGGCAACCGCTAATTATTATCTAATCTTACGTTTCGATTTTGACTTGCGGATATCCTCAAACTTGACTCCAAGCATGATTTCATGAGAACCATTGCTGGCAGTGCTCAACTTGGATACGGTTATATCGTATGAATAGCCGATATTGATCATATCGTTGTAGTTGTAACCTACAAACGCTATGATTGCCTCAGGGTTCTTGAAGTTGTAGCGGAATCCAAGACCACCCCAAACCATTTTCTGGTATATGACGCGGCAGTTGACATCAGTCATAAAATCGTAATGAGGAACGGTCTTTATCAAGATTGAAGGCTCAAGGTCGAAGTTGCGGTCGATGTTATACTTGTAACCACCTTGAATGTAGAAGTGTGGCTTTACACGACCATCCTTTACAATGTAGTTGTCATCGTACTTGTCGAGCAATGACATGTTATTGAAGAACAAGTGGTTGAAAGATATGCCAGCGTAATACTGCGATGTGTAGAGGTAAACACCTAATGACCCGTCAGGATAAACCTTCTTGTAAACGGTGTTCTGGAATCCGTTTTCGCCTTCGTTCAACTCGACATTGATGTCTGTCAAATCGACCTTCTGCTGAACAACACCCACGAACAAACCTGCAGAAATGCGTATGTCGCCTGTGATGCGCAAATTATAACTATAAGAGCCATAAGCACCCATGTTGCCGATTGGACCGGTAACATCATTGAAGATGTAGCCACCGTAACCCATAGGCATCACCTTGTGTGGTCCATAACCACCCAACATATATGTCTGCGGAGCGTCTTTGACACCTGCGAACTGATAACGATAGTTTGTCTTAATCTGCCAATAGTCGCTTGTACCTCCAATTGCAGGGTTCAAAGCATACTCGTTGAACATATACTGCGAGAACTGAGGCAGCAATTGTGCTTTGGCACTGGGAGCTACAAGTAAAGCTCCCGCAAACAAGGTTAAAATAATCCTCTTCATAGCTGTATTACCTTATAATTGTAACAGGTCCTGTAATCTTCTTTCCACCAAGTACGTCATCGCTGCATTGAATGACATAATAGTAAGTACCTGAAGGAACTGGTTTGTTCTTCTCATTAGTTCCGTCCCATTCGTTAGCCGTATATTCACGACCTCCACCTGAGTACTGCCATACACGTCCACCCCAACGGTTGAAAATGTAGATTGTAACTTTATCATAAGAGGCCAAACCTTCAATATGCCAAGTATCATGAGCACCATCGCCATTAGGTGTGAACACCTGCGGTGGCTTGATTCCGGAAATCGAGTTGACTTTGATACTATCAAAGTAGTAGCAAGTCAGCGACTCGTTGGTTGTGCGAATCTCGAAGTTAACACTATCACGAACCTTAATTACAGTATTTCCATAAGATTGTACGGCTATTGGGTTGTCCTCCAGATTCGTTTCCGGCTTAATGCCAGAACCGACATTGCCATCTGTAGGAGCACTCGCCCACAACCAGTTTTGTTCGCTGAATATGTTATCGTTAAAGTCGAACTTCAAATCATTGGCATCAAGGACAATTCTAGCACCCTCGGCGACCTCATAAACTCCGTTGACAAGCAAATCGTCGGATGTTGCATCATCCATATAAGCCCTAGCACTCAACCTGTAAGTCGGCTTCATAGAAGTAGCCTTAATAGAATCGATATCCATACACATTCCGTCTGTTGCCTTGAAATAGTAGTATGTCTCGACACCATAAGGAAGAATGTCATCAACCCAACTCTTTTCGCCCTTGTTCCCAGACCCCTCAGCGAATACCGCATAAACAACATTTCCGACTGTATCCAACCTGTATCGTGGCACCTCAACTGGTTCAACTACAGGAACTGTATCAACCACGAGAGAATCGACAGGTAATGAATCGGCGAAGTATCTTACGGTTCTAAATCTTGTGACATAAGCTACAGCGGAATCGGTTCTAGTTGTGTCAGCCAGAGTTCTTTGCTCTGGATCTAGCAAATCCTCATCTTCAACATAGTTTGCATAGAACTTGTATTCGAATGGAGCACTTGCTGTGACAAATGCTGTCAACTCGTTGTCAGGACAAGTGTAAACCGACTTCTTATTCTTGTTGTCAACATAGAAATATGAACTTGTGATTGCGAAATCGTTCTTGCTACCAAGTTCGTGTGTGAACGTCTCTGGGCAAGCCAGTTCCTCGCCATAACCGACGGTAATGGTGTATGTGCCAGATGACAAGTTTTCAAATATCTTGCCATTCTGAGCCTTGCCGTCATCAAGTTTGAAGAACAATGAAGGCAAATCGACAGTTGTTGATGATATCTGTCCTAGGCCTGTAATTGTTGAAGAAACCTGACTAGTAGTCATTACTGAAGCATTTACGCTAATTCTACCATTCACTGCCAAAGTTCCATCGGCCTTGAGCTCCTTACAATCTGGCAACTCAAGATCCTTAATGCCGCTCATCACAATGACTGGTGTGCGAGAATACATCCTCAAGTTGACAGTGTCGCTTGCGCAACCCATCTTGTCATAAGCCAGTGCCTTGTAATCACCTGTAGGCAGAATTCCCTTCAATGTAAGAGTGGAATCAGTCTCAGTCTTGTCTACATAGAACTTGCTGGCGTCTAACGCATCGATGAATGAATACTGGTTGAAATGTCCAGCTCCACCCTTTACACTCAAGCTAATCTCACCATCAGTAGAATTGTAGCAACCGTTGGCAACGGTGTTCGACACACTGAATGTTACTGGAGTAGGTTGCGACAACTCAATTGTCTCGAACTTGACACATGCAGAATCGTCAGTAACCTTTAATTGATATGTACCTACAGGCAATCCGCTGATTGTTGCTTCTTTCTCTTCAGGCTTGCCTATCCATTCGTATTTGAAGTTTTTACCGTTCTCACTTGAAGCAACTGCAGTGACACTACCGTTAGCCTCACCATAGCAACGTGGTTCAGTGTATTGCAGTTTGACTGTGAACCTAGACAAGTCTTCTATTCCTACAATTGTATCGAACCGGCATCCCTTGTTGTCAACAATATGCATTGTGTAATCGCCGACTGCCAATCTGGTGATGTCGGTTTTATTGTCAGTAACCTTAACAGAATCAGTTGCCCATAATTCATTTGAGAAACTATAAGTAAATGGTGCATTGCCACCTTCTGTCTTCAAAACTTTTATGGCACCTATTGCGTCGTAACAATGAGATCCTTCCATTACAAACTGAGCATTCAATCTGTCTGTTGGCTGGCTTACAAATACTGAATCAGTGACAGCAACCATCTTTTGGCGCTGAGATATTGTAAATGTATACCAACCTGACTTCAAGTTTGTAATAAGTGCAGTTGTTGCAACAGAATCAGCAGGCCATTGAGCACTACGCCATTCGTAGTTGTAACCTTCGTAATAACCGCCTATGCCAACTACTTCGAGAACACCATTGTCGCCACCGTAGCATGTGGTAGCTTCATTCCTTATCACACTATATTCAAGTGGACGATGTTCTATCTTGATTGTAGTATCGACTGAGCATCCATTCAAGTTCTCATCTTCAATATGCAAACTGTACAAACCTTCGCACAATGAGTAAACAGAAGTTTCGTATGCGGAACTGTCGGATTCAATCTTGTTGCCATCGGCGTCAGTCCAAGTGTATGAATAGTTCCCGACACCACCTGCAACTGTAACTGTCAATGCACCGTTGCAATTAGGATCACCATTCAGGTCAGGGTAGTTTGCAATGTTGACAACACGCAATGCAAGTTCATCAGAAACTGTGAATGTCTTAAGCTTGCGGCATCCATCAGGATTGACAACCAATACTCTGTTGGTGCCCAGACACAAACTGTTTGACGAACGCAAAGTGTCATTTGGATTGTTGTTCCACATGAACTTCAGCTTAGAGTCATCGTTGTAAACATCGTTATCATCATATACAAGACCTATAGTAGCACTACCATCACAAATAGTTGCGCAAGTGACTCCGATAATATTGTTAACAGGGAAGTCAAGTGTGCCCTTATCCAATACCTCAACAGTATCGACAATGTTGCACCCGTAGGCATCTGTAACTTCAACAACATAGATGTCGACACCCAAGTTGATTGCACGAGCATCGGTACCTACTGTATCACTACTGAATGCGGAGTGCCAGTAATATGAATATGGTGCGATGCCTCCTTCGACTGTCACCTCTGCCCAGCCTGTTGCTCCAGAGCAATCAGACTCACCCATGTTGGAAGCGATGACTTTCAAAGTATCTGGGTTAACAATTGTCACAGTGTCGAATACTGAACATCCGTTTGCATCAACCACCATCAAACTGTATATGCCTTCGCCAACATTGGAAACGATAGAGTCGCTTGAAACTTTAGTGCCATTGCTGTACCAAGTATAGACTAAGTTACCTGCTCCGCCAGTTGCTGTTGCGTAGAAGGAAGCTTCTGTATCACCTGCGCACTGGATTGGCTTGGTGAATACTATAGATGGAACTATTGCGTCAGGTTGCTCTACTGTGAATGTCTGTGCAGTCTGGCAATTTGATGTCAAATCGGTAACGGTAATGTAATACTCGCCGGCAGACAAGTTTGTTGCAGTGCTTTCGGTAGCGCCGTTTGACCAAGCATATGCGTAGTTGCCTGAACCGCCAGTTACTGTAAGTGCGATGCTACCAGAATTGTCGTTGTAGCATTCTATATTGCTTATTGTCGCAGTTACGTCCAAGTTTGATTCGTCAACCATTGTGACATTTGTTGTGTCGCTTAAGCATCCATAGGCATCAACAATGACAGCCTTGTAGTTGCCTACACCTGCTGTATTGTATGGATTACCTGAGAATACCAATGTTGAACTTACAGACTCAAACCACATTATGTCGTATGGTGCATTGCCGCCAGTGATATTGACAGCCTCAAACACGCCAGTGTTGACTGAACATCCAGAAGGTGTCATTATGAAATCTGCAGTGATAGGTGCAGGTTCACCAACTGTTCCGCTAATTGTAGATTCGCAACCGTTAGCATCATAAACGGTAACCGAATATGTTCCTGCGACAAGGCCAGTTGCCTTTGCTGTTGTACTTCCGTCATGAGCCCACAAATAGGTATATGGACCGACACCACCACAATCGGTAAGGTCTGGCTCCAAAGTGCCATCGGCTGAACCTGGGCACTTGGCATCTACAGCGATCATTCTCTTAACCTCGAACTTGTCGACACCACCCACAATGGCAGTCTCGTTGATAGCGCAAGTGTGCTCGTCAACCACCTTGACATAGTATGTACCCTTTGGCAATTGAGTAGGATCTTCGGCAGTTGAGACTTCCTCGCCAGCCTCGTTTGTCCAAGAGAATGATGGTGTTCCGTGAGCGCCTGATACTGTAATATCGATTGCGCCATCGAAGTCACATCCGTTGGTTACGTTGGTTACAGCATCAATATTGATTGCCAATTCAGAATCGTTGTTGACAGCGATCGTGTCATAAGCCTCACACATATTGGCGTCAGTTACAATCACGCTATATACGCCTTCTGTCAAGCCGCTAACAGTAGCCGTTTCTGCGCCATTGCTCCACAAGTATGAATATGGCTCAACACCGCCGCTTACTGTCAATTCTATTGAACCGTCGGAGCCGCCGCAAGATGCTTTTGCTACATTATCTGTAACCACCAGTTTTTGTGGTTCATCAATAATCAAGATTGTATCAACCTGGCAACCTTCTTCATCGACAACATGCAATGAATAAGTGCCTGCAATTAGATTTTCGGCAGATGGCTCTGTAGAAATCTCGTCACTGCCACTCATCCAAGAATATGTGAAACCACCATGACCGCCTTCAGCCGCAACTGACAATGAACCATTGTCGCCACCATTGCAAAGGACATCCTCTTTTGTAATTGTCAAGATGATTTCTGCAGGCTTGGTAGAAACTACTGTATCTATTGAGCATCCATGGGCGTCTTCAATGTGTATCATATAGTCATCGGAAGCAAGAGCAGTTGCTGTTCCGTCAACAAATGAAGCTGTCGGGCAAGTAACCGTATAAGGCTCAACACCGCCGCTCAACGCAAATGTTATAGAACCAGTTGCATCAATGCAGCTTGATGCTGTAACATCGATATTGTCAATATTCAAAGCAGATGCAGGTTGAGAAATCTCAACTGTATCCATAGACCAGCATGAATTTTCGTCAGTTACTTTTACGATGTAAGTGCCAGCAACCAAATTGTCAACATCCTTTGTAGTTGATGCAGAGGCATCGTTCCATTCATATGTATAAGCACCTACGCCTTGTGTAGCGTCAACAGATGCAGAACCATCGTTGCCACCATAGCACATTACGTCGGTACCAGTAGTGTTAAGCACGATTGGATCTGGAGAAAGAACTGTTATTGAACCTGACGCTGTGCAACCATAACTATCAGTAACTGTTACGGTGAAATCGCCGGCGCAAAGGTCAACAGTATCTGTTCCCATTATTGAAGGATCGCTCCAAACGAATGAGTCAAACACGCCTGAACCACCAATAACATTGACAATGGCACGTGCATCGCATACACCGTAGCAACTTGTGCGCAAGCCCATAGGAACATAGAATGTTGTTGATGAATTATCGCGAATTTCATCATCAATAGTTTTTGAGTCATAGGTAATTGTCTGCATATTACCTTGACGATTGATGTCAGTGAATGAAATTATAGCACGAGACAACCTGCCCACTGCACCATTCCACGTATCAATAATTTTTACAGACCAACCACCCTCTGCTGGATTCTTTCCATATAGATTAGTCCAACCGTTTGGATCTGTTATAACATAATTGCCTGATATTGGAGCATCCATCTTAGTGAAATCCAACGCATCAGTAGCATAAGTGGAGAATTTCAGGCTTGAGAAGTCGCCACCATTGGCTGAGAACCTGTCATCACCACCAATATCATCAATGTGATTATAAAGTTTGACTTCTGTGCCATCTGGAGCGACAAGATAGAATCCCAAATCGTAACCTGCTTCATGCCAACCTTGAATTTCAACTTCAATTTTAGTAGTTGCCGCTATGTCGAATGGATTTTCACTACCGACAGCAACAACCATTTCTGGCAACAATGTCAAAGTTATGGTATCGTTGACGCTTCCACAACTACTGCTATAGCCTGTCAAAACAAGGTCAACTGAACCGTTGGCGAAATCGTCAGGACTTGGCATGTATTTAGGATTCAGTGAATTTTCATCATCAAACGAACCATCACCAAGCGTTATCCAAGACTGTCCGTAAACATCACTTGCCGTAGCATCACTGATAACATAATCAGAACCAAAGCAAAGTGTTGCATCCTCGCCCGCAAAAACTGATGGACCTTGAATGTTCGTAATCTCAACAGAAGATGTGTTTTCACATCCGTTGTTATCGACAATTCTATATGTTAAATTATATGTACCTGCTGTAGTGCAAGTAAAATTAGGATTTGCTACATCAAGTGCATCAAGATATGCAACATCTCCTGTCCATTCGTGTGTATAAGGAGCAACACCGCCTGCAGGTGCAGCATCCACCATAATGGAAGAATTTGTACATGCATCGAGTGTTGATGCCAATCCGATAGTAGGCAACTCGTTTACTGTTACAGCGTAAACTGTAGGAGTAGCAGTAGAACAGCCATTGCCATTAGTATAGCTTACAGAAACAGATCCTGCACCCACTGTAGTCCATACAACTTCAATGCTATTGGTTGTAGATGTTCCTGTTCCGCCCACAATGTTCCATACATAATTTGTCATGCCTTCCTCTGTGGTATATGTGGCAGAAGAATTCAGGCAAATTACGTCGTCGCCTGTGATTGTTGGAACCGGCAATGGATTGATGGTTATTGTCTTGGTGGCAACTGCCGAATTAGGACAAGGAGTGTTTGCCGATGCCACCAATGTCAAAGTGACGCTGCCGGTTGCTATATCATTTGAACCTATGGTATAAACAGGATTAATGATAGTTGCATCGTTGAATGTACCGTTACCGGTTGTTGTCCAATGCAAGCCTGCATAATGCTCAGCCTGGGCATCGGTTATTTTATATGTCAACTGGTCAGCACAAATTTCGTCATCGGCGCCTGCGTTGGCAGTCGGCTCCTCGACAAATGTGATGTCTGCTTCTGCATATTCGCTGCAAGAACCGGCTATTTCAGTCAGACGAATTGTATATGTTCCTTCTGCAGCTGCAATTATTGTGGTGCTTGCACCCGTCGCATTGCTGAATGATATGTTGGCATCAGAGCAACTCCATTCGAATGTTGATCCTGCGACAGTAGATGTTGCTGTTATGTCATATGTCAAGCCACAAGTGTTATCGGCAGAAAGGATTGGTTCTGGCATCGGATTAATAGTCAAGACCATCGATTTTGCGCCTGTTGCATTGCAGCCGCCAATTGGAGAAGCTGTGATAGTCACCTGTGATGCTGTTGTAGAAGCGACTGACTGGTATGTAGAAGTTGAAGAACCAGGAACAGTTGTGTTCTCTGACAAGAATCCACTTGCCAAGTCTTTCGACCAAGAAATACCAGTACAATTTTCAAATGTTGCAGTCAAATCATAACTATCGCCTGCACATATCTCGTCTTCGATTGAGCTAAGTTCGATATTTGGCTCATCGGTAAAGATTAATATCACAGTAGTTTCACCTATGCAACCTGCTGCATTTGTTTCAGTCAGCTTGATTTCATAGGAACCTGCGACTGGAGCCACAACAGTTGTCGATGTACCGGAAGTTGGAGTGATTGTTGCACTGCCAGGTCCAGATACCTGTGACCAAGTCAACGAGCCGCCCTGGCTTGCAACACCTGTAAGGGTTGTTGTCTTGCCACAAATGTCGGTGCCGTCGTCAGGGGTAATTGTTGGCGTAGGCATTGGACTGATTGTCAATACCATTTCATCAGATGCAGTACCGCAAAACTGATGTGTAGTAGTTATGGTAAGAGTTACGGAACCAGCAGTTTTATCAGCATCTGAAGGAACATAACGTGGAGTCATTATTGACTCAATATAGAATGAACCCGAGCCACTTGACGACAACCAATTTATTGGTTCAGAAGTCGGTGCAGAATTGACAACCACCGCATCTGACAATGTATAAGATGCTTCGTTGAAGCAAATAGTGGCATCGTCACCTGCATATACTGTTGGTGCCTTGTAAACTGTCACTTGCTTGTTTACTGGAGCACTTGGGCAACCATTCAATGTCTCAACAACCGAGAATGTATATATGTCTTCATCACTTACAGTAATAGTATTGACTGCGCCAGTCTTGTTTGAATGAGAGACGACAGAGCCACCATTGTTCGATGAAACCAGATTCCAGTCGAATGTTGAACCTGCACGAGTGTTTGAAGCTGTAAGTTCGATATCAAGACCGCAATTGATATCGTTTGCGATAATGACAGGATCGGGTGTACGGTTGACAGTAAGTGTCATGCTCTTTGATGGTGCGGGACATACAGCGGCACTTGGTGTTGCGGTTGCCGTAATAACGTATGTCTTTGTATCATCAGCACCCATATCAGGAGTAAAAGTCGTGGTCAAACCTGTTGCAGGAGAGAAAGACCCAGTTCCGCCAGAAGTTATAGCCCAAATGACACCGGAGCAATTGGTTGTAGTTGCGTTGAGTTCATACCCATCAACACTGCACACTGTTGCGACATCTTCTGCCAACACAAGTGTCGGTTCCAAGTTGAACGTCAAGTTGGTGAATTTCGGAATAGAATTGCTGCAACCATTATTTGTCTCGACAAGTTCAATGGCCTTCATTCCTGCAGATGATGAAGTAACTGTCGCTGTCGCTGTCGTGCCAGACACTACATTGTTGCTCACAGTCACTCCGGCTGGAGCTATCCATTCAACAGTTGAGCCGGGCATAATGTTTGTTGCCACAACTTCGCCCGACAAACCGCAGAATGCAAATGAACTTGCCAAAGTAGGATTTGGTATGGCATTTACATTAAGTGTGAAATTGGCCGATACTGGAGTCGTGCAAACTGTCGGATTATTGCTTATGGCAGTAATGGTCAATGTTATTGCATGGCCTGCATCTGCTGCGCTTGGAGTATAGACAGTATTCAATGCTGTTGCATTGCTAAATGAGCCGCTACCACTTGTTGTCCATTGAATATTAGTGCAATTTGATGTTGCGGAAAGCGACTGTGTTCCATCTCCACAAATAGTTCCGCTAACACCTGTCGTGATGTTGACAACAGGCTCTTCATAGAATGTCAGTGCCACTTTTGCGCTTTGTCCGGTGCAACCGCCGGCATTTTCCTCTACATATATATTATATGTACCAGCCAAGCTAACTGTAACTGTCGGATTAGTGGCGTTAGGATTATCGAAAGTCAAACCAGACTCATCGCACTTCCAAGTCAATGTGCCACCCAAACTTGCTGCTGCCGAAGCTGTAGTGCTCAAACCGCAAATATCGCTTGCAACAGTATTGTTTACCGGAGCAGGAATTTCGTTGACTGTAAGTTGATAAGTATCAGTTGCATCAACGCATACACCATTGCTTGCGGTAAGTGTAATTGTAACTACATTGCCGGCATCGGCGACAGATGGTGTGTAAACTGTATTCAAAGAATTGGTACTGCTAAACGAACCTGAACCATTGCTTGTCCAAAGCAATGATGTGTAGTTTGCAGCAGTTGCTGCTAACGACTGAGCTTCTGTTCCACAGACAGTAGCATCAGCAGTAGTGATATTGGCTGTCGGTTTTGCAAAGAAATTCAGCGTTACAGTAGTAGCACTATATCCCTCACAGTTTGCCGTTGGCTCAACCTCCTTAACCTTAAAGGCATATGAACCAGATTTGCTGACTGTGACATTTGATCCGCTGAATGTTGCCGTTCCTTCGCCACTTTCCAGTTCCCAAACCAACACGCCACCCATACTTGCGGTTGCTTCCAAAGTAGCTGACAATCCGCAAACATCAGCGCCAACAGTTGTAATAACCGGAAGTGGAGTGTTGACAAATGACAATACCATATCATCGGATGCAGGCGAACAAGTTCCATTGCCTGCGACTGTCATTGTAAGAGTAACAGAACCCAAAGCCTCGTCAGCTACCGAAGCAGTATATGTAGGATTCAGTTTCGTATTATTGTCGAATGTACCTGTTCCGCTAGTACTCCAAGATATGGCACTGTATTCTTCAGCAGAAGCACCTACTATTGTATAAGGAGTATTCTTGCAGATAGACTTGTCGTCGCCTGCATTTGCCACAGGAGCAGGAATTTCAGTCACGCTGACACCAACTGCCTCACTTGCACAACCTTTGGAGTCGGTTACAATGACATTGTAAGTACCAGCCACCATATTTTTAATAGCGTTAGATGTTGTAGATGAATATACTGCTAATGGATCTGTCGTATTTGTAGCCTCATACAATCCATACACGCCACTACCACCTGATACAGACACCTCTACCCTACCAGTTGCCTCGCCTTCACAAGTTGATGTTGCTGTAAGCTTGTCAATAACCACTTGTGTAGTACCTGACACTTTTGCATTACCTATAGTATATAGGTTATGAGTACCTTCTGTAGAATACCTAAACGCAAGTTTGCTATCAGTAAAAGTACAACCATTTGCATCTTTTATATTCGTGACCTGCAAACGTGATCCTTTATCTATGTCATACACACTGGATTCTGTACTAAGCGCACCACTATCGCCGGCTTTTTGCCATTCAAAAGTAATATTACCTGTGCCACCTGTTATAGACACTGCCAACTCATTAATAGGACCACCAAAGCAATCGGCATCCTTAACAACCTCAATAGAAGCAGAAAAATCATCAGGGGCTTCTACAGTTACTGGCACACTATAAAAAGAACTTTCGTCATTTATATCGCCCGTATAATAACCTACATTATATGTACCCGGCTCGATGTTTTCAAACGTATAGTTGTTTTGATTCAGTACATTGGCAACTAACTTATTGGTAAGCACACCTGATTTAATTACAGCAAGGTTAAAAGTGCCACTGCCACCAGCAATTGTCACCTTTACCATGCCTTTTTTCTTTGCCTTTTCTGCACTATTGGTTTCATTTGCATTTAAAGGACAAGTAGCATTTGTAACTTCAGCAGAAACTGAATATTCAATTTTCTCGGCTGAATATGACTGAACCTTATTGTATTTGAGATTGCTGGCAGTAAGAAAACTTGTCAGGAAGTTGCCCTTTACCATAATTGTAGAACCGGCAGCGCTCAAGGTCAAGTTTGAAGCCAAGCCAAAATTCCATTTATCGCAAATGATGGTTGAATTCTCAATGTTGAGAGAAGCAGACGCATCGTTGCCGATGAATTCTGCGCAGTTGACTTCAAAGCCCGCAGTTGTGAGCGAACCTGATTTAAGTGAGATGTTGCCTTCAGTTGTCAAATTGGCACCCAAAGTCCAATTTCCACTTTCAATAATGATATCGGACACAAGCCCAACTTGAATGTTCAATGTCTGGTCGCCATCGGCAGCCAGAACCAAAGCGCCACGCAACTTGTCGAAATCGACATTGGCATCGACGTTGACTGAACCTGCAACAGTTATGTCCTTTTTGCCAGATACCGTAAATGCGGCATCTTGTGCATCAAGACCATTGACATACACTGGCTGGTTAACTGTAACTGCAGCATTGCCACCGCCAAACGAATTTTGGTCGAACACGACATTAGTGTTCTGGTCTGGGACAGTTGCACCTGGAGTGCCACCTGACACTGTTGACCAGTGACTTTGGTCGGACCAATTGCCGCTACCATTTACCCAAAATCTCGACTCTTGACCAAATAGCTGTGATACAGCTAATAAAATCGATAAGGTTAAAATATGTCTCTTCATAACTTTATATTATTGAAGTGTTGCTATTTCATATTTTTTAAACTTTTCACACTTGCGTATAAAAAGTGCATAAAAGTAAGTTTTTTTGAAAACCACTTTTTTTTGTTTTGATAATATGCCAATAAAACTCGGTTAACCAACAAAAATCAATGTCCAAGACATTTTTTCATTGGCCAATTACTCTTATTTGTGCTTGCTAAAACTTGTATTTTCTTACTATGAATTTCAAGAAAACAAGTTCTGCAAAAATAATTTTTTAACAACATATTCACATATAAATATAAAGGGAATTAACCTCAGTACTATTTTCCCTTTTTCCATTTTATATTCAACAGGTTAACTGCACAAATAAATATGTATGAAAAAAATCAAATGAAAAAAAAAGTGTTCATTCACCAACAATCATAGGCCAATTATCAATTGCCAATTGCTATTATATTGACATAAGACTATATTTGCTTTTTTAAACCGAAATAAATTTGACTATGAATCAGGATTTATATTGCGTAATAATGGCAGGTGGCGCGGGCACTCGTTTCTGGCCTGTCAGCCGCTCAACATACCCTAAACAGTTCATCGACATTTTGGGAATTGGCAAATCGTTGCTGCAACTTACTTTTGAGCGGTTTACAAAGATTGTTCCTCCGCAAAACGTGTTGATAGTGACAAGTGCGGAATATAAGGACTTGACACTCAAACAATTGCCATTGATAGGCGCATCGCAGATTCTTCTTGAGCCTGCTCTTTTTGAAGTCTCCTCTGTTCCTCCATCTCCAAAGCACGT
>CALCFP010000381.1 GCA_937900725.1 uncultured Bacteroidota bacterium
ATGTTGTTCCCTGATTTTGACAAAGACCCGAACGGATTGCTTCCTGCAATTGTGCAAGACGCTAATACAGGCAAGGTGCTTATGTTGGCTTATATGAACAAAGAATCGTACGAACTGACACTGAAGACGCGCAAAGCAACATTCTTCTCGCGTAGTCGCAAATCATTGTGGCTCAAAGGCGAAACGTCGGGACACTTTATGCTGGTCAAGCAAGTGTTTCTCGACTGCGACCAGGATACTATCCTGGTAAAAGCCGAACCTTGCGGCCCTGCGTGCCATACAGGTTCTGAAAGTTGCTTTTTCAACGAAGTGGAATTGTAGTGTGTCCTTATAAAGCAAAAAAAAGCCGACAAATAGTCGGCTTTTTTGCTTTATACACTGTTTCTCATACAAGATACTGAATAGGAAACATCGCTTATTTGTGTTTATTCGTTATCACGATTATTTTCATTGTCAATACATATAGCAGTTTGTTAGTCATACAGTTTAAGACAGAATTTCTTAATTCCGCTTTCGGAGTAAATTTCCTTGAATCCTATCTTTTTCAGGTATTTTGAATGGTGCTTTGTGCCAGACAATGCTGTTATGTAATTGAATCCAAATTGTTTAAAGATGTCGCGCCGTTTATTGAAAAGGTACTTGCCTATTTCGCAGTCGCGATATTTTGGAATTACGTAATCAAGTTCAGAAAACAATGTGTTGTCGCCTTTGTCGGTGCCAAGAAAAATGCCAGCAATATCCATATTTCGCAGTATTACCAACGAGCAGGTGTATTTCTTGTCTTCGTTTGAGAATTCAGGAAACATTTTCACAATATCGTCGTGGTTGTATTCTATGAATGATTTCAAAATCGTATCGTCATAATTTGCATTGACAACTTTAAACGATTTTGTGACGAATCGTCCTCTTATCAGGTGGACAATGTTGACAATGGCAATGGCGCCATTCATTATTGCGACAGGATACGAATTAATGTACAATCCGTACATTATGTAAAGAATGCATCCTGCAGTGTTGATAATGCGCAGTTTCACTACTGAAGTCATCAGCATAGCCAGCAATAGCAGGCACGATGCTACATATCCAAGAATTTCAACGTTACTCATTGCTTGTCTCCTTTCCGTTATTTGATTGATTGTATTGCAAATTATTGTCGATAAGATTTTCCGTCAGGTCCAAATCGGGCTTGTCGGCATTCTTGATGTTTTCGAGTTGTGGTATCGGCTTGAAGATGAATCTGTAGAATCTTCGTGCAAAATGCGTGCGAATGAGCGGAATGATGATAGATGTCACCAAGATGCTGACAAACACCACGTTGTACACTATGGTCTGAATCTCGCCACCTTCGGGAATTCCGTACTGCAACGGCAGGCCTGCCAAGACGGCGGCGGCCAGTCCTTTGGGCACCATTGCCGATATTATCGACTTGTCTTCCCAAGTAATGTCGCGTTCGCGTACAAGCAGCCGTGTCGAGATGAGTCTTGCGAGGTAAACCGCTCCCACGACAATCATTGCAATGGTGAAGAATTTGGTTGATTCAAACGGTATCGACATTCCCAAATAGACGAAGAAGTAGATTTTCAGCAGAAAGACAATCTCGCTGTATAGTTTGCGTTCGAGTTCGGTTATGATGCCGTCGGGCAGTTTGCTCTTGATTTTTTCGGGAAGGTTGATTTTGCTGTAGTTGCCAAGGACTATGCCGAAGGCCAATGCCGATATGGCTCCGCTGAATCCGAAATATTCGGCGAGACCGTAAACGATGAACATAAAGGCGAATGTCGTAAACTGCGTGTTGGGGAATGTCTTTATCCATTTCATAAGGCGCAGCCAAATGTAGCCTGCTCCTATGCCCAACACTGATGCCAAAACGAGCGACGATATGAGCGAGCCTATTATCT
>CALCFP010000382.1 GCA_937900725.1 uncultured Bacteroidota bacterium
TGTCCCCAAATTGCACCATTAATATTGGCATCGCCCGTTTCGCCATTATCGTAGTCATGAAGAGCAGATGCCAGCGTGCCATCGGCAAACTGAGCGGACGTATTCCCATATACAGTAGATGTACCATTGTCTGCTAAAACAGCATTGCCAGTGAATTTCGTATTGTCATAATAACAATTCACGATAGTACCATTATTTTCAACGCATATACCTGAGGCTCCTTCTTCACTGGTAACGGCACCATTGGCATACGAATTTACTATTAGTCCTTCGTTTATACAGCACAGCCCAGCACCGACCGAGACACATTCCACTTTACCAGAATTGTAACAATTGATAATGGAGGTATGAGGTAACATTCCACCAGTCAAACCACCAACGCGGTATTCTCCTTTTATTTCGCCTTTATTGTAGCACTCTTTTACAAGTCCGTTAAGATAAATAAAACCACCTATTCCGCCAACTTCCCCAATGCCAACCACGGTTCCCACATTATAGCAGTTTTCCATACGGCTACCAACCTTGCCTGCAATACCACCAATATAATTGCCGTCACCTTCAACCGAACCTTCGTTATGGCAATTGGTAACATACATATTATTCATATTTTTGTCGCCGTCATAGTTGTCAAAGCTACATTGCACTTCACCAAATAAACCGCCTACATTATCACGGCCTTTTACCACGCCTGCATTGTAACAACTATCAATTTTTGCATCGAAAGCATATCCGCATATACTACCTACATATCTGTTTCCTTTGAAATAAGAATCAACTATGCCTAGTTTCTTAACCAAAGATAAATCGCCCATCTTGCCAAACAAACCAACATAGTTAGCATCTTCGTCATCAACGTATAATCCACTGATAGTATGCCCATTGCCGTCGAATACTCCACGATAAGAAAAATCTTCCGTTCCTATTGGTGTCCATGTACGTGCTGGCGTACCATTAAGGCCACCTTTGTTGTCCAACACATTTTCGTTTATTACAATGTCTTTTGTAAGTATGGCTTTAGCAAAAACATTATCGCCACCTTGGTTTACAAATTCAGCGAACCAATAGAGATTACCAGCATTAGCGATTTGATAAACACCATTTTTTAAGCTTGGTTTCTTATATGGCAAAAAAGAACCATCTTGAAATCCATTCTTATTATATTTACTCTTAAGTTCAAATGTGAATGTCGTACCGTTCTGAACTGTATTGCCCAACTTAGCGTCATAACTAAGCTGAGTGCCATTATAAAACAACAACATATCTGAATGTCTATAGCCACTGCCTACTTGAGAGCCAACTAAATTTAAAAACGTAGAAACCGTTATGTTAGGTTCTGTTTCAACATCAAATGTAACTAATGAGCCATATTTTTCTATTGAAGCATGTAGCGTTACCGTCCATCTTGCATAGAAAGTATGTACACCATCGAATTTGCTTTCAGATGTAACGGCATCACCTGTAAAACCACTATTGCTGTACCAACCAAAGAATGGGTCGCTATTACGTGATATTTGTGGCAACACTATTTTTTCGTCTTTAATTTCAATACTATACTCGTTGCTTATTGTTCCTCCATTCACTTTGAAATCATAACAATTTTTAACGGTACTATTGTCATACTCACCGCATATTCCATCGTAATAAGACGTTCCACTTACACTGCCCACATTGTAGCAGTTGCTTATAATGCAGTCTTCATTATTTTCACCGCAAATACCACCAACATGATGGTTTATGGCATTTACACTTCCTGTGTTATAGCAATTTGTAATTTCTTTATTACTATAATTATCACCGCATATTGCTCCAACATATTTGTTCCCATAGAAATAAGAATCAATTATGCCAACATTCTTAACAATACCTGTTTGACTCATAACCCCAATTAAACCAACACTCGTTTGGTCTTCATTATTGAAATACAATCCGCTTATTGTATGTCCATCGCCATCGAAAATGCCTTTAAAGCCAACATTTTCATCTTCTCCATCGTCATCACGGTCATAGCAATACCCAATAGGGAACCATTCGCGAAATCCGCCAGCATTGGTTTCTTTTCCAGATTCTTCATCAAACACCAATGAAGAGAGAACATCTTCATTTACAATAATGTCTTTTGTAAGTACAGCATTGGCTTTTGCATTATCGTCACCTTTGTTTACATAGTTGGCAAATAAATACAATTCATCGTCCGTACTTATTGCAAACGCTTGTTCATTTGCGCCAATTGTTCCATCGCCATCCACATCGTATGCAACAACTTGTAATTGCAAAAATGTCATTTTGAACGTTGGATTCTCTACGTTAGAGTTTGCAACATCGTATGTGTAAGAAATCTCGGTAGTTGACAACGACGAAGGAATGAATTTTGTTCCACCTGTTGTTTCGTCTTTCTCGATTGTGGCACCTGTTACATTCGACACGTTTTCGAAAACAACATTCGGCATTACAAAGCCTGTTGGATCGACAAGTCCTTTATCCAACTCATTATTAGAAAGAACGAGAGTCGCCACAGCAGTATTTGCCGACAAATCAAGTTCCGTTATTTTGTTATTGCCACACTCCAAAGACTCTAAGGCAGTGAAATATTCGATTCCTTTTAATGATTCTATTTCTTTACCACTGCACGATATTTCTACAGTTGCTTCAATCTCCTCTTTACTCAATGTTCCATCCTCGTCGGCATCAATTTCGTCCAAGACAAATTGACGGAAATTTGCGTCAGGGAAGTTTGTTTCGTCAATTGCTACAACAAGTATTTTCTTACTAAAGTTAGGACTAGCATCTTGACCAACCGTTTGTCCCCAAATTGCACCATTAATATTGGCATCGCCCGTTTCGCCATTATCGTAGTTGTGAAGAGCCGTTGCCACCGTGCCATCGGCAAATTGAGCGGATGTTCTTGCGCCATCCGTTTTTTCTGATGAAGCAAGATAATAACAATTTGTAATGTTATCGGATTCATCCCCGCAAATTCCCCCGTGAGAATAATTATTCAGATCCTCTATACTTCCAATGTTATAACAGTTGATTATATTAACATTGTCATAAGCACTACCACAAATACCGCCAACATGATATGATGAACCTATGGTTTTACCCATATTGTAACAATTAACTATATTAACATTTTGGGCTTTGCCACAAATTCCACCAAGATCATCGAAACCACTATATATATTTCCATGGCCATATAAATTACATGTATTATAACAATTGATTATTTCTACATTATACGCTTGTCCACAAATACCACCGATACAATCATGTGCATTAATATAAGAGTCAACAATGCCAACATTTTTAATTACGGCTTTTTTAATCAATTCTCCTGATTCCCATGTGCCATAAACATTACCAAACAAGCCAACATATTTACCATTGGACATGTCATCGTTGAAATAAAGTCCACTAACAGTATGCCCATTGCCATCGAAATTTCCAGAATAAGGGAATTCAGTTGTTCCTATTGGAGTCCATATGCGTGCAGGCGTACCATTAAGGTTTCCTTCGTTGTCCAACACATTTTCG
Organism: uncultured Bacteroidota bacterium; assembly: GCA_937900725.1. Classification (GTDB taxonomy): domain Bacteria; phylum Bacteroidota; class Bacteroidia; order Bacteroidales; family SZUA-534; genus RUG13583. The sequence goes on from CALCFP010000382.1 coordinate 3,532, forward strand.
TTTACAACAATGTCTTTTGTAAGTATGGCATTGGCTTTTGCATTATCGCCACCTTGGTTTACATATTCAGCGAACCAATAGAGATTACCAGCATTAGCGATTTCGAATGCGCCATCAGTATTGGCAGAAGGCGCTTGATATGGCTGACTGACATCGGTAGAGAACCCGTTCTCGTCATAAACAACCCCGCTTGCAAGCGCATTGGCGCTCAGCAACGTTGCGCCCATTAGGGCTAAAATAAATTTGTTCGTTTTCATATTTTCCAAGTATTAATTAACAGGATTAAATTTAGTAATTAGTCATATTGCAAAAACTTGTACACCTCAACACTAAAGATGTAGCAGAAGAAAGTTCCAATGTGCCATATTTCATAAAACCATCAATATCAAATTGTTGAAATTTATCGTTCATAATCACTGCATATAAAAGCATATAAAAAGATGACTACATTTTTTCGATTTTATGATTGCTGATTACAGGGACAATGACATACGGCATACTTCAATGGGAAAAATGGCTTTTTTGCGGATAACACGACATAAAAAAATGTCATTCAGGCTACAAGTTTTTCAAGCACAAATGACAAAAACAAAAAGGCCACGGCAGAAACCTACCGCAGCCTGATTATCAATTATCAATCCCGATAGCCATCGGGATCAATTATCAATTTTGTACAACAGCCACCCGTTGCACCTTGTTGCCTGTGCGAACAATGTAGATGCCCTCACGTGGCAATGCAATCTCTACCGATGGACACGATTCGCGCATTTCAATGCAACGGCCTGTGGCATCGTAAACGTAGATGTCGGCATCGGCGTTCTCCACTACTATCACGTTATGGTGAGCGTAGATGACTACTTCGGCTGTCTCCAACTCGTCAATGTCGGTCAACTTGGTGCCTTCGGCAGTGCGTATGTCGGTAGCACCGCAACCATGGTCGCAGACGGCTGTCTCGGTGCCGTCGGCTTCAGTTGTTGCATCGTTGTTGTAGATGTAGTTGGTGAACGAGTGACCAAGAGCAGGAATTGTCTGCTGTGCCACGATAACCTCGCCGCAGACTGAGCAACGCGAGCCCTCGGTCAGGCCTGCTACGGTGCAGGTTGACGAAACACCGGCAATGGTTTCTATCTTATGGCCAAGTGCAGGAATTGTCTGCTGTGCCACAAGCACACTGTCGCAGACTGAGCAGTGCTTGCCTTCGGTCAGGCCTGCCACGGTGCAGGTTGCGGCTACGGCTGAGTCAACAACAATCTTGTGACCAAATGGAATTGTCTGCTGTGCCACAAGCACGCTGCCGCATACCGAGCAGTGCTTGCCTTCGGTAAGACCTGTGGCTGAGCAGGTCGCAGTTTTGGCTGAATCGACTACTACAGTGTGGGCAATCTTTGCAACTATCTGCTGTGCAACAAGCACGCTATCGCATACCGAGCAATGCTTGCCTTCGGTTAGGCCTGCAGTGGTGCATGTTGCCGTTACTGCGGTATCAACAACTACGGTGTGGGCAAGTTTTGCGATGGTATCAGTTTCCACCTCGCCACAAGCGCAAGCACGTGTACGCAAGCCAGCGACTGCGCAAGTTGCAACCAATGTCGTATCCCAGTTGCCGAACGAGTGTGCCTCGAACAGTGCGGTCAATTCTACATTTCCAAATGAGCCCTTGACAATTTGAGTCACTTCAGCATTTTCATTGTCAATCCATTTCACGAAATGATAGCCTTCTTTTTCGGGTTTAATGGTTGACAAATCTATGGTTTTCGACTCTATCGTATATGTCATTGGATCAATGGCGCCACCGCCATTAGTTTCGAACGTGATGGTGTAATCGGTTAACTCCCACTTGGCCGTAAGGGTCAGATTGTCCGCTGGCATCTTGCCGTCTGACGGAAGATTATCCCAGCCTGTGAACGTGTAGCCAAGTTTGACAGGTTGTGGAAAATCGAAGTCATCATCTACTGTATGTTCTTCGACAGGCACGACATCAGAAGGCCAATTTCCGCCGTTGAGATTATACGTGATGGTGTAATATTCGTAATTCCACTTTGCGTAGAAAGTCTTGTTGCCTGTTGAGCCTGAGTTGATGGCTATGTCACTTATTGTGTTGTTCAACTCTCTGTCGCTGAACCATCCAACGAACTCCGCGCCGGCGCGGTCGCCGAGAAGAGATAATGTCACATTGTCATTTATTGTGTAGGATGTCTGATTGTTGTTGTCAACGTCTTCAGGGCAGTTTTCGTAGGTGATGGTGTACTCTGTAAGACTCCACTTGGCGTACAAATCCATGTCGCCTGTAACCGTATTTGATGAGAAATCCCACTCGGTACCATCAGCAAAATTACTGGTGGTGTACCATTTGCCGGCAAATGTGTAGCCTGTTTCCGTCATGTTGCCATCGGTTGGAGCAGTGATTGTGCTTCCATTAGGAACATGCTCCTTCTTAGCAGGCGCAGTGCCGTACTTAGTCACGAATGTAACAGTATTACCGTTCAGAATGGTGAAGGTTGCGCCGGTGAAATCAATCTCGTAATTATTGCCTGCGGAAAGTGCGTCTATCGTAATCTCGTATTGGCCAACATTCTCGCCAACTGCGCGTGCCAGAGAACCGCTCAAAATTGAACTGTTTTCTCCGTTCTTGAAGCCATCTGCCGTGTATGTGAGCGTTGGGTCGGCTTGCCCGTAGGTTTTGGATATGGCATCGGCTGTAACGGTCAAGGTTGCCTTTTCGATGGTGAAGAAGTCGCCGGTGAAATCAATCTCGTAATTATTGCCTGCGGAAAGTGCGCCTATCGTAATCTCGTATTGGCCAGCATTCTCGCCAACTGCGCGTGCCAGAGAACCGCTCAAAATTGACTTGTTTTCATCTCCGTTCTTGAAGCCATCTGCCGTGTATGTGAGCGTTGGGTCGGCTTGGCCGTAAGACTTGGATTTTGGGTTGGCTTTCACGTACAAGGTTGCCTTTTCGATGGTGAAGTCAGCAAAACCTGTTGCGTACCATTCGTCGTCGTTTTCATCATACGCAGCGGTAACCTTGTAATTGCCGGCCGCCGTGGTGCTGCTGGGTGTTACGGGATTGCCTTCGCTGTCTGTGTATGTGATAGTTACCAAACTATTGTCTATCTGAGTGCCGTTCTTTTTTACGGTTGGCGTGTTGGGCGAATCGCCGTATTCCCAGTCATCGAGGCTTACTGACAAGGTTTTCTTCAAGGTTGCCTGTACAGTAACGCCGGAAGCAGGAACGGTAAATGAATAGATTCCGCTGTTTTCTGAAACCGTTACATTCGGTGTGGTTGTAAAGGCTTCCACAGAGGAACCGGGTTCGAGTCCGTAACCGTCAGAAGCCTTGAAATATACTGTTGAACCGCAATCAAATAAATTGTCGGTGGCGGTAATACTATTACCACCAGCATCACAGAACTCCATGTGGTCAGGAATTGTTATGGTGTACTTAATCGGCTTCCACTTGGCGTAAAAATGCTTGGTGCCTTTTGAATTCTCTTCGATCTTTGTCACCACGTCGCCAGAGAATTCCGCATTTTGGTACCAGCCGTCGAAGGTGTAACCATCTCTTTCCGGACTATTTAATGTGTATGAATACAGTGAAATGTACCTTTCGGGATTGGTAACACCGGCTGGCAATGAGCCGCCGTTGAGTTCGTAGGTGATGGCGTAATAGAAATACCACGTGGCAAAAAGAGTAATTTGATTATCAGCATCGCTTAATGAAATAAGTGCTTCAACTTTGTCAGCACTCAATTCCTCTTCGTCAGCGAATTTGTACTTAAAATCTTCAGTATGCCATCCATCCCAAAAAGATTCGTCTGATGTAAATGCATTCTTTCTGAGTGTAACTTCTGTTGATTCGATGGTGAAAGTCGTAGGCTTCATGCTACCACCAGTGAGGTTGGCTCCGTAACTATCATAATTCAGCGTGTAGGTAATCGGCGTCCACTTTGCGGTAATGGTCAGATTTTCAGCGGGCATCTTGCCGTCAGACGGAAGATTATCCCAGCCGTCGAAGGTGTAGCCGGTCTTGGTCGGGTTGGAGGGTATGGATATGTCGGCCTGATACTCTAATTCCGTAGGTCCCGACAACTTGGTTGCGCCATCCATGAAGGTTACCTCGTACTTGTTGATTTTCCAGTTGGCGGTGTATTTCACGGGGCCTTTCGAGCCACTGTGGATTATTACACTCGTCTCAGGGGTTGTGCCGTTGCTGCCTGTCCAGCCAAGGAAGGTGTAGCCGGTCTTGGTAGGTGTTTGGATTGTGAGTCCGACATCATTGTACCTATCATAAGGCTTGACGCCATCCGGCCATGAGCCGCCGTTGAGTTCGTAGGTGATGGCGTACTCCCACACGGATGTAAGAGTAATTTTATTATTAGCATCGCTAAAATCGATAAGCACACTGATATCATCACTGCCAAGTGTCGCATTGTTTTCTACCCTAGTGCTGCTGCCTTCCAAAGCCCATCGCCACCAATAATAGCCTTCTGCTGAATATACATTCTCTCTGAGTGTAACTTCTTTTGATTCGATGGTGAAAGGCGTAGGCTCCATCGTTCCAGAGCATCCTTCGACATCATCGCCTTTATCATATACCAAATTATAGGTAATCAGCGTCCACTTGGCGTTAAGAGTAATTATATTGCCATCATCGCAATATGACGTAATAAGTGTTTTAACTTGTTCATCAGTCAATGTCGCTTTGTCGTCGAAGTAGATTGTAGTACCACCAACATACCATTGATTGAATTTATAGCCTGTTACTGTATACGCATTCGCTGTGAGTGCAACTCCTGTTTCGATGGTGAAAGGCATATCATCCATCGATCCATCGCATCCTTGGACTCCGCCATTATTATATACCAACGTATAAGTAATAGGAGACCAGTTGGCGGTGTATTCTCTGTTGCCTGTTGAGCCTTTGGGGATTTTTACGGTCTTTACAGGCATAGCCAAACCCGTGCCTGTCCAACCTAAGAATTCGTAATAATCCTTTTCGGGGTTGGCAAGCGTGATGGTAGAAGTTTCAACGTCGTACTGTGCCGGATTTGGATTAGTGGTGCTGCTGGACCATTTACAACCATCTATGCCATTATATGAAATCTCATACTTCTCGGGAATCCATTTTGCATATAAATCCTTGTCTCCCGTTGAGCCTGCTGGCAACTCTGTAAATGTTTGGCTTTCGTCACTCTCGTACCATCCAACGAAATCACAACCATCTTTTGCAGGTGTGGAAAGCGCAAGAGGACATTCTGACGAAATATATTTAATAGGGCTAGCAGAAGTACCGCCATTGGACTCAAATGTAATGGTATATTCCTGTTCCCAAACTGCGTACAAAGTAGTAGCCGCATAGAATGTAACTAATTGGCCATCTGTATATTCTACTGTTGTGCCGCCTGATGTCTTTGTCCAGCCGACAAACCTAAAATCATCCTTTGTAAATGTATTTAGTCTTAATGGCATAGACGCTCCTGCATCGATATACTGGGTTTCAGTATTCGCACCGTCTGTGAAAGTAATCAAATAATCATCTGTTCCCCAGCAGGCAAACAGGTTGATAGTGGCACCTGCTTCCGTAGTCAGCGGCTCGGAAATAAGCTGTCCATCGTAATAATCTGGTGTTGTGTTGCCGGATGCCGTTGCCCAGCCACTAAAGTGTTTACCAGCCTCGCTAGGCTCGAATCCATTTTTATTAAGTTTCTGAGGCTCGCCAACGGTAAATACTTGATCTGGCGTACTTCCCATATCACCTCCATAAAACTTCACCGTATATTGCGCGGCCCACACGGCATACAATGTTACTTCGGCATTATCACCGGTGGCAAGGTTTTTAACTTCTGCGCCATCTTCATATTTTACTGTCGTTCCGTTTTCAACGTCTGTCCAACCTTTGAACTTATAGCCTGTCTTCGCGAAACCATCTGGCACGGCGGTCAGGTTAGCCGCCTCGTCGTATGTAAAATCCTGACTACTAATAGCCGGGCTGCCGCCGTTGGTGTTATATGTTACAGTATATTCATTTGGCGTCCACGATGCATATAGCATCAAATCGTATGGAGGCATATTACCGGTGAATACGTATCCGCCTTCGTCAACCCAACTATCAAACGTATAACCGGTACGTGTCGGCGTTATGGAATTTTTCTCTGACTCGATGCTCGAATTATACTCCATATCAAAAGAAGTTGTCGTCAAATTGCCATCCTTGTCGTACACAAACGTCAAAGTATATGTGGTATTTTTCCAAATGGCCTAGAAAGTCTTA
>CALCFP010000383.1 GCA_937900725.1 uncultured Bacteroidota bacterium
GGTTTTTGAAAACAATATAGACACAAAGTGTTCCCTGTATTACAAATCGATGTTTGACTTGCCAAAAGTCTGCATCGTTTTTTGAATCCGTCAAGATTACATATTTATTGCAATACATATTTTCAACTCAATGCAACAAAAAAGGCGACAATGAAATGTCGCCTTTTTCAATATTGTGAATCAAAAACTTATACAATTCCGTTACGCATCGACTTTACGGCAGAAATCAGAGCCTCGCGCTTTTCGACGTTGGTCTTGTCGCTCTTAAGTTCCTCAGTCTTGTTTTGAATATCAAGCAGTTGATTGTAGAAACCGCCAAAATCGGCATCAGCCTTTCTTGTTTCAAGATACTTGATAATTGTAGAAGCATACTCAAAATGAGACAAGGCAACGTCAGCAAAACTTTCGCCGTTGTCAGACATTTCATAAACAGACACGCAAATATATGCGCTTTCAACCCAACTGCCGATGAGGAACAACAAAGCCGTTTCAGTCTGGCTTGTCTGGTTCAGAATGAATTGAGAATCTTTAATCAAGTCCTTCACTGCAGAAGCCAATTCCTCGACATTGTCGATGTTGTTCTGGACCTTTTCAGATATCTTGTCTGCATCAACACTGATGTTCAAGTCGCTCGCCATGCCCAATATGCATTTAAGGTATTCCTCGGTCTCGGCTTTCTTCTGATAAGTGACATCATAACTCAAATCGGCTGCATACACGCCAAGGTTCAAGGCTTTCTGCCTGGTACTCAAATAACTCTCCTGATTGGCCAGACTGTTGGTGATATCCATTATGTAAGGGATGCCTGCCTTGTTCAGGCTCGACATAAGGTCGAATGAAGTTGGCGTAGGGATGGTTGCAAGATCCTCCACTATTTGTTCTACAGAAACTTCATCTATTTCAGAAGCAACGCTCTTTTGTTTGTTAGCATTTCCTCCATTACTGCAAGCCAACATCATTGATGATGCAAAGCATATTGAAAATAAAGAATTTAAATACCGCATAACACTTTATTTATAGATATTTATTATTTTTTATAGACAAAAATATAATTATTTACAACAAATCATTACTCATATTTCATATTTTTCGCCAATCAACTTCAATATGATTTGAAAATCAATTTCTCTCATAAAAAAAAGACGACACAAGGCCTAATGCGATAACAATATTACATATTATTGATTTTCAACAAAATGTCATTCGTTAAACATCAGCGCAGGAGATTTGCCGTAGCGGATGGCAACAAACACTCGTTTACAAATTCTACCTCCATACTGCCAATTGAAATCAGATGCCTTACAAAAATCCATCCATGACGCAACCTTTGGGGCTTTATATCAGTCTCTAGCGTGATAGTACTATCAAAGTGAGGTTTTAATTAGTTGCAAGCGGGCAGTCGGAATGGCTGTCCGCATTTTTTTGACAAGGCGAAAAGTGTATTACCTTTGCAAAAAAAACAGAATCATGAGAATTGAAAGCAGAATAGGGCACATCTACGCCACTCCTGAGCGTGTGTACGAGCTGATATCGGACTTCAGCCGGATTAGTTCTACAATGTTGCCACCAAATGACAAGATTAAGGACGTGGAATCGACCGCCGACTCTTGCACTTTCACCATTGACAAAGCTGGACGCTTTGGAATGCGCATCATTGAACGCGAACCAAACAAGATGCTGAAGATTGAGAGTTCAGAGCCTGGCCCAATTCAGTTCAAGCTGTGGATACAGCTGAAGGAATTCCACGATGCCGAATCGGCACTGAAGGTCACGCTTGACGCTGACATCAACCCGCTAATGTCGGTAATGATGAAAAAGCCCCTTACGGAATTTGTCGAGTCGCTGGTTTCGAAGATGGAACAGATACGATGATTGGCTTTGGGTTTTTAGTCTTAAGGCAAAAGCCATAAGGGATAAGTCATAAGCCAAAAGGCCAATGGCTAACAGCTAATATTCCTTTTGCCTGCTGTCGATGATGATCGTGACGGGGCCATCGTTGATTAGTTCCACTTTCATATCGGCACCGAAACGGCCTGTCTGTGTCTTGCATCCCGACAGGGTGGCAATCTTTTCCACGAACTCCTCATACAATGGAATGGCGTGGTCGGGACGTGAGGCACGTATGTACGACGGGCGATTTCCCTTGCTTGTCTGCGCGAAAAGCGTGAACTGCGACACTACCAAAAGTTCGCCTCTCACATCGCTGACAGAGCGGTTCATTATGCCGTTTTCATCGTTAAAGATGCGCAGACGAGACGCCTTTCCGCACAGATAATCAACATCGTCACTGGTATCGGCAGGTTCAATGCCCAACAATATCATCAGTCCATTACCTATTGACGAGACAATTTCGCCATCGATTGTGACGCTGGCTCGCATCACTCTTTGTATTACAATTCGCATATTGTCGAAACCGTTATTTTCTATTAAATATCAATTATTTATGGCAATATTTCTTCAAAACGGCATAGGCATCATCGATTCCCAACTCACCAGCCTTGCTTATGTCGTAGCATCCTTTTTCCTTATCCTTCAAATAGATAAGCGTAAGTCCGCGATTATAATAGGCTTGCGGAAGTTCTGGTCCAACGCTTATCGACTTTGAATAGTCGTCGATGGCTCCCGTGAAATCCTTTGACATGCACTTGACATTGCCACGGTTGTAATAAGCAATGCCCAATTGCGGATTGAGTTCGATAGCCGCGTCCAAATCAGCAATCACGTCGTCGTAATTGGTTTGCACCTCGTGCTTAACTTCAGTGCGTTGGGCGTTCTTGTCGCCACCAATGCTGACAATGGGCGCGAAATCATCGAGCGAGTTCATATATTCAATCATCAAGTATCGTGTTGATGCGCGGTTCAGATAGGCCAATTCAAACTTTGGGTCGATGCCGATTGCCGACGTGTAAGCCTTGATTGACTGATTGTAGTTTTTGACCAAGCCGTTGAGCATTCCTTGGCAAAAATACAGATAACTGTCGAAAGGAGATTGCAGTTTGGCCTGCTCGGTCTGGTTGAGCAGTGTACGAACGGTATCGATTGACATTTGGGCCTGATGATCGGCAAAGACGATGCTATAGGCAGAGGCCTCATGCTTGTTTAGTGTTTCGAGACTTGGCAGATACACCGTCACTACATTTTCATCGTCGGCCATCTTTGCGGTAAGCAACATCAATGGTTTCAAGTCGATAACCACTTTTTTGTTCTGAACCTCGCCATCGTCCATGTTGGCACGGTAGAAATCGTCGTCGAACTCAATGACCTTCTTGAAATTGTACGATGTGTCGGCAAAATCGACAAGCAGAGAGTCGTTTCCTGCACGTTGCATATACTCGTCAATCTTGTCCTTGGCGGTCTTCTCGTCTTTTTTGGCACCCAAATAGTCGCCAATCTGGTATCGCGCCGAACTGCGTGCCTGATAAGCCTTGGCGAAATCAGGGAAAATCTCGATTGCCTGGCTCCAATCCTCAATGGCTCCGTAATAGTCGTTTGACTCAAACTTTATGGCTCCACGGTTGAAATACGGCAGTATATTCTTTGGATTCAGTTCAATAACCTTTGTATAGTCGGCAATGGCCTGCTCGTTGTTGCCAATCTCGGAATTGAGAATAGCGCGGTTATAATACGTGAGTGCGTTGTCAGGATTCATCTCGAGCACCTTGTTGTAATCGTCCATTGTGCCTTTCAAGTCAGACGAGCGGTAGCGAATCAATGCCCTGTTGAAATAGAATACCGGGTTATGGGGGTCCATTTCAATGGCGTGGTCCATGTCGGTCAATGCCTGCTCGTAATCCTCCTTCTCACTGAATGCCAATGCACGTTGTGAATAACCATTCGGGCCAAAAGGATTTATCTTGATGCCTCGGGTAAAATCGTCAATGGCGCCCTGAATATCATCAATGCACATTTTGGCATAGTTGTTTACGACTGATGAGACACATTTATAACGGGTGAAATAAAAGAACCTCAGAAAAATATTCCTAAAGCTATGATTTGGGGGACACTTTTAGTAATATCATTATACATTTTGACTAATTTTATATATCTTGGAAGCATGCCTATATCAGAAATCCAAAATTCAATGCAAGATATAGTTGCAGCAGAACTTATTAATAAAATATATTCTAAAGCAGGTTTGAGCATAATCGCTATAATAATTATGATATCAGCATTTGGCTGTATCAATGGAATGACTTTAACCGGCTCAAGAGTATA
>CALCFP010000384.1 GCA_937900725.1 uncultured Bacteroidota bacterium
AGGAGCAGGAGCATATTATTAATGTAGTGGGCGTAGCCCGAATGCCCCAGCACGTGAAGCACCACAAGAATAATAAGTTGTCACTTATATGTAAAATAAGCGAGTCCGTAGGGCTCGCTTATTTTTTTGCATATATAGTATAGTGCCTTTTATCTGTTTGGCGATTATAAAAAAACGGATCGGATTGCGTCAGGTCATCACAAATCGCACTATTTGTCGAGATTCGACAATTCTTCTTTCGCTTTTCTTGTCAGTTTTGCGACAACCAGTTCGTATGAGTGGTCAACCAGTTCAAGTATCATATTGTCGGGCAGACAACCGCTCAGATTTATTGTGTTCCAATGCTTCTTGTTCATATGGTAGGCGGGCGTGATGTCTGGATACATATCCCTCAAGTCAAGTGCGCGTTCTGGGTCGCATTTCAGGTTTGCCCAATTGGAACCGCTCAGGTCGAGTAGCACGAACATTTTGCCCATAACCTTGAACACCAGCGACTCGTCGTCGAATGGCAGACACTCGGTTACCCCACGCTTTTTTAGACAATACTCGCGGAAACGCTCTATATCCATGACAATTCCGTTACAAACTCGGGCTTAATGCTGCTCCTTTGCCACGTTCTGTGAGAAAATATTTGATTGCGTTCCATCCTCTGCGTATAACCTTGAGTGGCGGACAGTCGATAGGATTCTCGTCGAAATGGATGCGCGTGATTTTTTGAAGGTTCACCATTTCCGGAGGAATAGACTGCAGTAGGCAGAAACTGGCATCAAATGTTTGCAAATTGGTTAAATTACCCATTTCTGCCGGAAGTTTTAGAATAGGATTGAAACTGACATCGAGTGAAGTCAGTTTGCTTAGATTGCCTATGTCTTGCGGAAGGTCAGTGATGCTGTTTCGCATCATGAACAGATTTTCCAGGTTTGTCAAGTTGGTAATGGATTTCGGAAGGCTCTTGATGTGGTTGAAACTGATGTCGAGCGTTGTGAGCTGAGTCAGTTCCCCAATTTCTTCCGGAAGCCTTATTATGTCTTTGTTTGACAAGTCTAAATGAGTGCATCCGGCCCTCTTGACACGTTCAATAAGCCATATTATTTCTTCTTCTTCCATAATGCTAGAAATCTTATGTAAAGGTAAATGTAGGAAATGCCAATTACAAATAGTTTGACTATAATCGACAAAAAAAATAGGTGACATTAATCATAAAAACTGTATTCGCATAATATGGCCGTTTATATCAATAAATATCTTTTGGTTCATAAAATATGGTTTGTATTAAAATCAAATTACGCTACATTAGCCATTGATAAATACAAATTATATGCAGAACGTTAGCGCTACTGATTTTGGCTTTGCCAAAGGTAATTTAATGCCATGTGAAGAGACTCTTGAAGTTGGTCGTAAACGCAAAAAATTGCGCATTGCTGTGGCAAGGGAATTTGCTCCTGACGAGAACCGAGTGGCAATGGCGCCGCATGCTGTCGGTTTTCTTGTCAATCTTGGTCATGAAGTGTATATTGAGACTGGCGCAGGTGAAAAGGCTCATTTCGCTGACCAAAAATATTCCGAGCAGGGTGCGATAATCGAGCCATGCCGCATCAACATTTATTCCTGCGATGTGATTATGAAGGTGTTGCCGCCCAACGAGGAAGAATTGTCGATGATGAAAACTCGGCAGGTGCTGTTTAGTTCGTATGATATTAATTCACAATCGAAACAATATATTGAGAAGTTGATAGAACTGAAAACCACAGCCATTGGTTTCGAGTTCTTCAAGGATGCCAATGATAATGCGTATCCAATAGTGCAAAGTTTTAGTGAGATATCTGGAACCACATCGATATTGATTGCTGCCGAATATTTGAGCGATGCCCATGAAGGAAAGGGCGAAATGCTCGGCGGCATCAGCGGCATCAGCCCTACCGATGTTGTCATACTTGGCGCAGGTACGGCTGCCGAGTGTGCCGCCCGTACTGCCATAGGCTTGGGGGCATCGGTTAAGGTGTTCGACAAGTCGATAAACAAACTTCGCGAATTGCAGCAGCGCTTGGGTATGCGCATCTTTACGTCTGTCCTTCAGCCATTGGTGCTGTTGAAGGCAATGCGGTCGGCTGATGTGGTTGTCGGTGCCTTGTACGAGAACAACGGTGTCCGTGATTTCATTGTGAGCGAGGATGCCATTAGCCAGATGAAACCTCATTCTGTTATAGTTGATTTGTGCATGAATCAAGGTGGATGCTTTGAAACTTCGAAGGTTACTTCTTTCTCATATCCTGTATATGAAAAATATGGCGTAGTCCATTATTGTGTGCCGAATATTCCGTCAAGGGTTTCGCGTACGGCAACTTATGTGTTGAGCAACATTCTAGGGCAGGTTTTGATTGAACTCGGCGAGGCTGGCGGAATTAACCATATGATAAAGGATAATGCCGGTGTACGTGCAGGGGCCTATGTCTATAACGGCATTTTGACAAATGAAGTCATTGGCGCTCGCTTAGGTTTGCCTTCGCAGGATATCAACTTGTTGTTGGCGGCGTTTTGAGTGAATGGCTCACAGAATAAAAAACGGAAGCCGTTTGAATCTGTAGGTTCAGACGGCTTCCGTTTCTTTTTATCTTGGTAGGTTTATTTCAGCAGCCTGTCTGCCATTTCAAGCAAAATGCTGATGTTGACAGGCTTGCTGACAAATCCGTCAAATTTTACATCTGGCATTGACGCCAAGTCAAGATCGCATTCGTAGCATGTCTGCGCTATTATTGGCAAGTTTGGACGGACTTTCTTTATTTCTTCGGTTGCTTCAATGCCGTTTATGTCCGGCATCCTGATGTCCATTAATATCAAGTTTATGTCTGGATTGCTGTTGACAATGTCAATGGCAAATTTCCCGTTTGTCGCGCGAATCAATGTCGCATTGGTTGACATCAGTACGCGCTCAATAAACAGATAGTTTATCTCTTCATCTTCGGCAATCAGGATTGTTTTCCCTCGCCAATCGTATTCTTTGTCTATCAGCATAATAAATGATTTGGTGTCACTAAGTTATGAAAAAAATGTTTACAAGAATTCTCGTGATTGCCGTAAGCTGTGCAATTGCGGTTGCGTGCGCGCAGAACTCCGAAAAGAATACATCGAGGACTGGCGCAGGAGCACAATAAGCATCCTCGAAAACACCTACGTCGTCGATGAGGCGGGGAACAAAAAGCCCCTTGCGAAGAAGCATATTCCTCAATAAAAGCAGGGGGCTCTATCATGCCGAATATTTCCGATTAT
>CALCFP010000385.1 GCA_937900725.1 uncultured Bacteroidota bacterium
ATTCTAAATGGTATGTACGGACCATATATTCATTACCAGAATCGTAATTACAGTATTCCAAAGCGACTTGCATCCAAGGCTACGGAACTTACGTTTGAAGATTGCCAGAAGATTATTCAGGAATCTGAACACAAATGATTCGCGTTTTCCTTATTGGCTACATGGGCGTGGGCAAGACCACTTACGGTCAGGCCTTGGCTGATAGGCTTAATATCGAATTCTACGACTTGGATTGGTACATTTCGTCACGAAGACGAAAAACTATTGCGGCAATCTTTGATGAAGCTGGAGCGGAAGGCTTCAGGACAATTGAGCGTAATGTGCTTCATGAAGTTGCAGAATTCGAGAATGTAATAGTCAGTTGCGGTGGCGGAACGCCTTGTTATTTCGACAACATTGACTATATCAACCAACAAGGAATTACAATTTATCTGAAAGCGTCGGTTGATTTCATCACAAAGAATCTTATTCTCTCCAAGAACGACCGCCCGTTGCTTAAAGGCAAGACGGGCGCTGAGTTGGACGAATTTGTTCGAACTCAGCTCGCCGAACGTGAGGAATTTTACAACAAGGCACAGTATATCATTGATGTTTCCGACATCACGCAAAAAGGCGACATTGAGAAAAAGGTTGACGAAATCATTAAAAATATAAACCTATGATAAAAATAATCCAAGCCTTTTTGATATTTCTGGGAGCGCAAGTGCTCTTCGAAGGTATAAGAAGATCTTGTGGTGACCTATCGCCTATTTATGCGGATGCATTGGCCGACGTTGTAATCATTGTATTATTCGTTGTCTTAAAGTTATTCCACTTCTCAACCGGTTTCTTCAAACAGAAACCTTACACGATACTCGCATTTTGTGGTGTACTCGCTGTGTCAACGATAACGCCTTCGATGAAGTTGCAGGAGTTTATGCCAGAATTGCCAAATGTAGCCGAAGAATTACTGGGGCAGTTTATGCAAAGTTTCGCTGGCTACGTCGTGATTGGGCTGTCAACCCCTATAGTTGAGGAGATCGTTTTCCGTGGAATAATACTTAAAAGTCTTCTTCGGATGAAGAAACTGCAAGGAAAACATTGGACGGCAATCATCATTTCAGCCTTGATTTTCGCACTCGTACACGGAAATCCTGCACAAATGCCACATGCATTATTGATGGGTTTGCTGTTGGGTTGGCTCTTCTATCGTTCCAACAGCATTGTGCCTGGAGTCGTACTGCACTTCGTCAACAACACGATGGCTTTCGTTGTTTATCAATTCTATCCAAATCCAGACGCTAAGCTCGCCGAAATCTTTGGCTCGGAAACAAAGGTATATATTATATGTGTACTTTCTGTTTTGTTGCTAATATCAACGTTAATCATACTGAACAAGAAGTTTGCAAAGCCAAAACTCGAAGATGGATGCATGCAAACGATAACATAGCATAGCTTTTGCTTGGTTTTCGCTTATGTTTACTCAACATCACGCATATTTCCCGAATAACATTCTAAGAATGTAACGATGAACATTCTAAGAATGTTAATGCGAACATTCTAAGAATGTCATTCGGCTTTGAACGCACGACTTGTCAAATACAAAGGCTGAACTACGGCGCAAAACCTGAATATTAAGTTAAAATATTATAACTTTTATCTAAGTTATTAATTGAAATATTCATTGTTCCTCCGAAGTAATTTCTTTGTTCTAATTTTATTATCGTCAATACTTATTTTTGTTTTATAGTTTTATTAAAAAATTTTAAAAATATTTTTTAACTAAAAATATGTATCTTTGAAACCTTGATAAAACCAAGGAAATTTGACTATGCATAATAGATTGTATTTTTTATTTGTCAAAAATTTTTTAAAAAATTTTTCAAAAAAATTAATGCATAAAAAAACACATTCGAAGTGGTAAGTTTCGAATGTGTATGTATATT
>CALCFP010000386.1 GCA_937900725.1 uncultured Bacteroidota bacterium
CTTGAAGTAGCGTCCGAGCTCGCCCGCGACGACGGGGATCACCGGATCGGACGCCACGCTGCCGAGGTCGGTGCGGAACTGGTTGACCATCCGAGTGAAGTTCGCCGCGTAGTTCTGGGCATTGGCGGTGCTGCCCGAGTCGGCCTCGCCTTGATGCCAGAGGATGCCCTTTAGCGTTCCGCCGCCGTTGGCAACCGCCGCGCGCGTCATGGTGACGGCCGCCTGATAGAGGTCGCCCTCGGGAATCCAGCGCGACATCCCGGTGTCGCCGAGGGCCGCCGGCACGAGTCGCACGACGACGCCCGGCTCGGCGTCGGCCATCTTGCGGGCGAAACTCGCGGCCAACCCCGCGCCTGCGGTGCTTAAGTCATGGAAGAACGGTTCGACGGCCTGCACCCAGGCGCTCCCGTTCCAGATCTGCACGTTGGTCAGGTCGTAGGGCGTCGCGGGAAGCGGACCTCGTCCGCACATGTTCGACTGTCCTGCGAGAAGATAGACGTCATAGCGCGGCGAATCCGCCCACGCCACTGCCGACGCAACAAACGCCGCACACACCGACAACACGATTCTTTTCATCGTCAAGTTCAAGACCAAGATATGTCAAATAATCGCATATCATCTTGCGAGCCGCTCCATTGTTTTCGCCAAGTCCTGCAGTGAATGCTATTGCATCAACGCCATTCATTGCTGCCACATAACTACCTATGTATTTTGCCACACGATATACAAATGCATCAAACGCAACTTTTGCACGCTCATTGCCAGCCTTTGACGCAGCCTCCAAATCGCGGAAATCGCTTGAAACACCTGATACGCCAAGCACACCAGATTTTTTGTTCAGTATGTTAAGCACCTCATCAACTGACTTATTCTCCTTATTTGCAATATATTGTACAACAGCCGGATCGATATCGCCACTACGGGTTCCCATAATCAATCCTTCAAGCGGAGTCAAGCCCATGCTGGTATCGACACACTTGCCATTTTGTACTGCCGATATGCTTGCGCCGTTGCCAAGGTGTGCAACAATTACCTTTGAGTTGTTTGGATCCAACTTGCCAAAATCTATTGCCCTACCCGACACGTAACTGTGACTTGTTCCGTGGAAACCATACTTGCGAATGGCATACTTTTCGTAATATTCGTATGGCAACGCGTACAGAAAAGCCTTCATTGGCATTGTCTGATGGAATGCCGTATCAAAGACAGCTACTTGTGGAGTGTTACCCATCAATGCCTCGCAAGCCTCAATGCCAATCAAGTTTGCAGGATTGTGCAATGGACCCAAATCGAAACATTCACGGATAACGCGTTTAACATCTTCGTTTATGACAATAGACTCGCTGTAGAATTTGCCACCATGCAGGACACGATGACCGACAGCCTGTATCTCATCCATGCTGGAAACAACGCCGTACTTCTTGTCAAGCAATGCGTCCATAACCAGTTTTACGGCCGACTTATGGTCAGGCATGTTTTGGTTTACCACCAGATTGTCCTTGCCAGTTGGCTTGTGAGTCAAAGAAGAACCCTCGATGCCAATTTTTTCACATATACCTTTGGCCAGAACACTTTTAGTGTTCATGTCAATCAGCTGATACTTCAGCGACGAACTGCCACAATTCAAAACTAATACGTTCATGATTATTGTTTTAGAGCGATAGCCTGATTACATGTGATTGCAATGACATTGATGATATCTTCAACCGAGCAACCACGAGAAAGATCGTTGATTGGAGCCGCCATACCCTGGAGAATTGGGCCGTAAGCCTCAGCTCCTGCCAAACGCTGAACCAACTTATAGCATATATTGCCAGTTTCAAGCGAAGGGAATACAAGCACGTTGGCGCTACCTGCGATGCTGCTTTCTGGAGCCTTCTTTTTTGCTACAGAAGGAACCAACGCTGCATCAGCCTGCAACTCGCCATCAATTTTCATTTCAGGAGCCATCTCTTTTGCAAGTTTTGTCGCCTCGATAACCTTGTCGACAA
>CALCFP010000387.1 GCA_937900725.1 uncultured Bacteroidota bacterium
CCAAGAACCTCTCAGTTTCAAGAAAGAAACAATGTTTGTGTTGATATTATCAGCAAAGAAACTCTCGTTGCTGACAGTCCAACCAGCAGAGAATGATGGGAATTTACCCCAGCGCTTGTCGGCAGGAAGCTTTGAAGAGTCGAAAGCATCAGCACGGAAATTGGCTTGAATGCTGTAACGATTGTCGTAGCTATATGTCAAACGACCGAAATAAGAAAGGCTCTTTGAGTCGTTTTCAGTGCCACCAGTTGATTTAAGACAAGCATCGCCATCTTTCAAGTAGTCCAAGAAACGGAAGTTATCAGCGTAGCCTTTCAATATGTCGCCACCTTGAGCTTGTCCCCAAGTATTGTCAGAGTGTGAATCTTCCCACGACATACCTGCCATTAAAGCAACATCATGCTTGTCAGCAAATGTTTTGCTATAGTTGATGAAGTTTTCCCATTGATAATAGAAGTTAGTATGAGTTTCACTTCTGATCATGAAATCGTTACGATAAACAAAATCGTTAGCCACAAAAGGAGCTTCATAGTTATGAACATTGCGGAATCCCAAGCGATAGCCGAAACGCGAGGTATAAACCAAACCTTCAATAGGGTTGAAGTTCAAGTAAGCAAGGCCACGAACTGTAATGCCTTGGCTATAGCCAGAGTTGCGATCACGCTGTATGAATGGGTTAGAAGATTGAGTCTGGCCACTGATAGGCGAAATGCGATAGTATTTGCCATCTTCGCCAAGAACCCTTCTAAATGGATATTCACCATTCTCATTAGTCTCACCTTCACTATATACAGTTCCGTCACCAGTCAAGCCTAAAGCCGATTTCTGGGCACCAGTAAGTTGCTCATCAAGTTTGTCTGGGTCAACGAATGGGCCAAACAATGGGTCAGAAGTAATAGCAGCAAGCATGGCAGAACCATTATCACTCTGTTGAGAGATAGATTCTGTACGCCATTTTTCGATTGAGTTGTTAGAACCTACTGTCAACCATTTTTTGATTTTGTATTCGCCATTAAGTTGAAGTGACAAACGCTTGTAAACATCCTTGTCACCAACAAATATACCATTGTTGTAAACATTGTTGATAGCCAAGAAATAACTTCCACGCTCGTTGCCACCTTGGAAACCTACTGTGTGGCGCTGGCTCCAAGTTGGTTCAAACACCTCACTGCTCCAATCAACATCAGCCCCATCATAGTGGTTTGTTGTTTCCCAATTCTTTTTAAGGAAGCCCATCTTTTGGCCGAAGTCGATGTATTGTTCAGCGTTCATTACCTTTAGTTCACGAGAAAGGCTCTTCAATTGCCATTGTCCGTTGTAGAATATAGTACCGTCGCCTGCGCCATTCTTGCCACTCTTAGTTGTAATAAGAACAACACCATTACCGGCTTGAGCACCATAGATAGCAGCAGAAGCAGCATCCTTCAACACCTCCATTGACTCAATCATTTCAGGGTCAAGGTATTGGATATTATCAACTTTCAAACCATCGACAATCAACAATGGGCCAAGGCTACCAGAGTTAGATGACACACCACGAATACGGATGTCGGCGCCAGAACCTGGAGCACCAGATGAATTCATGATTTGTACACCAGCAGCCTTACCTTGCAATGCTTGAGCAGCATCAGAAGTTGCGCGGTTTGCCAAGTCTTCACTTTTAACTGAAGCCACAGAACCAGTGAGGTCACTTTTTTTCATGGTACCCTAACCTACAACTACAACTTCGTCCAAACCGATAAGGTCAGGAGCAAGACTTACGTTGTAAGGGCCTGCGCCATTTACAGTCACTTCTTGATTTACATAGCCCATGTACGAAATTTGAAGTACATCGCCATCAGAAGCTTTCATCTGGAATTGACCGTTGCCTGCAGTAACTGTACCAACGGTAGTTCCTTTGATAATAACGTTTGCACCTGGTATAGGCAATTGCTGTTCATCAAGAACTGTACCTCCTACATCATGTGCCTGAGCAAAAACTCCTGCTGAAAGCAGCAGCATTGGCAGTGCAAGCACTGCACTTTTCAGATACATTTTCATCATAAATTGTTTTTTGTTAATAATAATTGTGTAATTGTGGGCAACATCGCCCTTTTTTTAGTTACTAATAGGCATACCAATTATGCCTTAAAATTATTATACCATCTTAAAATTGTTCCAAATTAAAAGTAAAAAGTCTATTTTTCAAAGTTGAAATATGATTTTATTTCCTCAATTCCGCAAAAAAAAATCTTCAAACTTTCCAAAAGATTGACAATCAAAAAAATTGATTAATCTGATTTTTAAAGACAAATTGTGTGGTTTCGAATCCGTTTTGTAACGACTAACCATTATAGTTTCTCGACAAAACAAATAAAAATGTCGATGTTAGTGTTTGCGGCCTCATACTAAAAATACAGGAAGTCACATTAAAGATATCCAAGTTATCGTTATGAAGTTGTCGTTCTTCGAGTTACATTTCGGCAGAAGCGCAAAGGCGTAGCAAGTCATATTCTTCAGATATATAGTCCTTTTATCGGACTAGCATATCAGCATAGAATGCATCTTCACTCCTCTTTTGATGTCCTTACCTATAACCCATCGTAAAGGACGATGCTTCGGAACCTGACGACGAGGTTATGAAAGGACGAAGTTGAACCGATTCGCAATCCTCAGGATGAGAAATCCAATTTTTGATCAGCACAGAATCTGCATAAAAAAAAGCGAAGCAACAATGCTCCGCTTTTATTTTATCACATAACCGACTCGGCTATTTCTTCGGCTTGTCAAAAGTTCCCGCAGGAATTTCCACGTTGAAAGTCTTCACGGGTGTGTCGTAGATTGTGTAGTTGCCGTTAGGCTCCTCCATACGCATTACGCACAGCGAGCAATCCTTTTTGCTGTAACTCAGTTCCAATTTCGACATTCGGCTTTTAACCTGCTTGTCGGTTTTAGTTATCACGAACTTGTAATAATCAGCAGTTTCCGAAAACTCGATGCTGGCGCCATTTTCAGTAGCCACACCATTGATGTCGCCTGCAATGGATAGCAAGAGCGTGTTTTTCAGATTGCGCATCTGAGCGTTCTGCTTTGTGTTGAAGTCGTTCTTCTTGCCGTTCTGAACCATCAACAGCGATTCTCCGCTCACAAGTAGCAGGTTGCCTGCTGGCGTTGTGTAGTCCATCTTCAGTTTGTCGGCACGGTTGAAATACAGCACACCCTCCGACTCTATCTTCTGGTCGACCATAGCCATCACCTTGGTCTGCTTGAAATTGCAACTTACCGTCTTGTATTGCTCGTTGGCCTTGCCAATCTTCTCTATCACGGCTTCGGACTGCGCATTAGCGCCACAGAAGGCGAAAAGCGTGGCCATCAATAGTAAACACCTCATCTTCATCGAATTAAATCATTAAACATCGGCATCACGTCCGCATTACGAATAAAGTCCGCCATTGATTGAAATAACCTCGCCTGTAATATATGCGGCTTGGGGCGAAGCAAGGAATCCGACCAACTCGGCCACTTCCTCTGGCTGACCGAAACGTCCGACAGGTATCTGTGCCTTGAGTGTCGCCTCATCCAAACCTTCAACCATATCGGTCTTGATGAATCCTGGTGCAACGGCATTTACAGTAACGCCCTTACGGCCAATCTCCTGTGCCAAAGCCTTTGTTGCGGCAATCACGCCACCCTTTGCAGCCGAGTAGTTGGTCTGGCCTGGAAGTCCCTTCAAGCCTGAAAGCGATGCCATATTGACAATTCGTCCGTATTTCTTGCGCAACATTGGCTGAATGAGCGGACGGGTTACGTTGTAGAACGAGTTGAGCGCAATGCCCAACACCTTGTACCAATCCTGTGGCTCCATCCAAAACAGAAGGTTGTCCTTGCGGATACCTGCATTGTTTACAAGCACCTCAATATACTCACCTTCGTGAGCGGCCTGCCATTCGCCGATTTTAGCCGCGGCCTCTTCCTGATTCGAGACGTCGAACTTCAGCAACTCGCCTTCGCTGCCTGCTTCCGCTATCAACTTCAATGTGTTTTGCGCCTCTTCGTCGTTCGACACGTAGTTTACTACTACCTTATAGCCCATTGTAGCCAATTTCACACATACTGCGCGACCAATGCCGCGGCTTCCTCCTGTTACTAATGCGTATTTCATATCAAAAAAAATTTATTTCCATTTTATTCAAAGGTCGCATATTCATACATATCAATAAGATGTACAAGCACACGGCTATATTTTCTATTCAAAGACCAACAGAAATTCCAGATGAAGGATTATTATGTGATATTTTATGGTCTGATCCTAATCCTGAATCTGATAATGAAGAGGATTGGATTGAATCTGATAGAGGAGTCAGCTATTTTTTTAATAAAATCTTCACTCCAAAGCACACTTTGTTTATACGGAGCAAAACCATCATGAAAAATTAAATCATATTTTTTAGCTAACTCAATACTTCTCTTAAAGCCTTCTCTTTTTTTGAAATCAGCATATAAATATTTTACATCAAAAACTTTACCAGGATTGAGAATTAAATTCGGATCCCAAGCCTTCTTTATGGCACGCATCAATGCCAACTCACCAGGAGGAGTGAAGCGTTCCAAGAAGCCTGCCTTTTTAGAACCAATGCCGTGCTCACCGGAAAGCCTACCACCATGAGCATAAGCATAGGTGTAAACCTCTTCAGTAAAGCGACTAAGCTGTGCTTCCCATTCTTCATCAGATAATTCCCTTATCTCTGTAAAATCAAATCCGATGTTCATATATAGCATACTTACTTTTTCTGCTATTTTCTTTGTGCTTGCATATAAAATCAATAAGTGATATATTAACATCACAAAGCAAACAACATATATGAATTGTTGTGTTGCGGCTTATCGAA
>CALCFP010000388.1 GCA_937900725.1 uncultured Bacteroidota bacterium
TTGAGAGCCTTCGCAAACTCCTGTGCCACACTTGGTTTCTCCGCTATATATAGATTTTTGCCCATTGGTTTCGGCTTGATTTTTTAGCATTGACAATTGTATGAAAATGATTTGACGTATAAAAGAGTTGTGGAAAACTTGGGAAAACTGTGTTGGTTGGCGTGACAAAAACTAATTGTATTTTGGAAGCGCTATTTAAAATTTGATAGATTTGCCAAAAAACAGCAACAATGGCTTTTATCGTAATTGAAGGATTGGATGGCGCAGGCAAGTCAACACAGTTGAATATGCTTCGCAATTTACTGAATAGCAAAGATATACCATTCGAGTATCTGCATTTTCCGCGTGTTGACGAAGGCGTTTTCGGCAATCTCGTGTCGATGTTCCTGCGTGGCGATTTGGGCGCCAACAGCCAGGTGAACCCGTATTTGGTCGCGCTCATCTATGCAGGCGACCGCAACGACGCAAAGCAGACCATAAACAAGTGGATTGCCGACGACAGACTTGTCATCATTGACCGATATGTGTATTCCAACATAGCATATCAGGGCGCCAAAATTGCTGATAAGGCCAAAAAGGAAGAGTTGCGCCGTTGGATTCTGAATCTCGAATTCGGCTATTATGGCATTCCGCGTCCCGATTTGAGCCTGTTTCTCGATGTGCCGTTCGTGTTTACCGCAAAAAGCCTGACATCGCACCGCGAGGGCGACGACCGCAAGTATCTGCAGGGAAAGCAGGACATTCACGAGGCCGACTTGAATTTTCAGGAGCAGGTCCGTCAGGAATATCTTGATTTGGCATCAACCGAGAGCAACTTCGAACTTGTCAAGTGCTACGCTGACGACAATCAGATGCTTCCGCCCGAAAAGGTGTTCGAAAAAATTGTGGCACAACTAAATAGTTACGGTGTGCTGAAATAATGCCAAAATTAAGGTGACTTCAATAAATTCCCCGATTATATCTTTTTTTAATATGGATCATTCTTCAATCTTTTGTGTGCTTTTGTATTTTTATCGTCATCTTGCTCGGTTGCACTCAGTTACAGTGCCCGCACTGCTCCTTCGTTCAACCAATCAATCTGC
>CALCFP010000389.1 GCA_937900725.1 uncultured Bacteroidota bacterium
CTTGCCAATGCCGAACAGGAATCGGCCGACAATCTTGAACTTGCACCCGAAACTTACCAGCCGTCTGCAACAAACGAGGTGGACCCCATTGACAAGATAACAGTACGCAATGGACAGAAAATCAGTGTTGTGGACATAGCCGACATCAACTTCATAAAGGCAGAAGGCGATTACGTGATGATTGCCACCGACTCTGGCCATTGGCTGAAGGAGCAGACAATGAAATATTACGAGCAGGGGCTTCCTTCCGCCAGTTTTGCACGCATACACCGCTCATACATTGTAAATGTTGGCAAGATAACACGCATAGAGCGTTACGGACAGCAACAGCAGATAGAACTTGCCAATGGCGAGAAACTGAAAGTCAGCAGTTCGGGATACAAGATACTGAAGGAGCGCCTGAAACTTTGAACCCCTGTTCAAAGCACATTGTCGGGCAAAGGAAAGTCGCGCAGAAACTCCACGGCACCTGTCTCAACATTCACCTTACAGCAAAAATGTTGCAATCCATTTGTAACTATCAGATATTCAACCTTAAGTTTCAGATTATAGACGGCAATCTGATCGAAAGTCTTTTGCGATATGCCCACTTGCGGGGCCTTGCACTCCACAATGGCGCACGGCTGTGCCTGGCGGTTGTAGATTACCACATCGCACCGCTTTTTCAGCCCGTTGTAGGTGATAGGCTGTTCAACGGCAATCAATCCTTGCGGAAAACCCAACGACAACAGGTGCTGGACAATGTTCTGGCGCACCCACTCCTCAGGCGTAAGCGCTACAAACTTGCGGCGCACGGAGTCGAAAATCTGGCCTGCTTGCGCATTGATGCGTAACAAGTGCGAATAGTCGGGTAGATTCAGTTTTTCCATAAGGCAAAAATAGTTATGAAATACAGATTTCAAATTACGTATAGTTAATATATTAGCGTTGTACTTGTTAATACTAACATCCATTTTTATGAAAAAACTCTTTTGGGCTTTGGCGCTTATGTTTACAACCGTGAATATGGCGCTATCGCAAGTAAACCTGAATATCGATTGGGGATATGAAGGGTTATATAGTTCAAGCGTGCAAGAACCTGAGCAGATTCGAGAAGACAACTATGAAAAGTATGTGTTCGTGAACTCGTTCCGCATTAATGTAATGCCGGAAATCATGCTGTCAAAAAGATTCAGCATTATGAGCGGCCTGCGTTTTTCGTACAATCAAGGTGTATTCAAAAATAAAAAAGGCGAATACAATAATAACGACAATATTATGTATTGGCTGTCGGACAGCCGAGGTGCCGATGTGTATTACTACAGCATTGATGCGATTCGGCAAAAAACCATGTGCATAGGCGTTCCCGTGGCCGGAAAATTCAACATTCGAGGCAACGATGTATTCTTTTCGCCATTCATAAAAGTTGGAGGATCATTGAATTTTGGCATCAACAACAAGTATGACGCCGTGATGAGCGACAGCAAAATGTCGAAACACAAAAGTGAAATTGAAGATGCCATGGCAGACGATAATATAATATACGGCTCTGCTTGGGGGAGTGCAGGCTTGCAGTTAGGCACCAAGCAAAAATTCGCCTTCGAGGTAATAATACCTACATTTATCTTTGGCACGCACTCTGCATTTGCCGATGTCAATTGGGGGTTCGGTGGCGCTGTTTCGTGGATTATTCCGTTAAGCAAATCAAACAATTAAAATCCAATGAGTATGAGAAAGATATTTTCAGTTTCAGCAATAATTGCACTATCCGCCCTTTTGGTCGCCTGCTTCAGCACATACGACGAAATAGAAGATTCGGTTTGGATTGATGATAGCGAAATCAGCGGATTGCCGGCCTATACAGAATGTGGCTACAACACATTTGGGGCAAGGTATTTCGGCTCGTCGTTTTTCTTCTCAAGAAACAAAGATAAACCCGGTTACTTTATTTGGAGAAACGACTCATTGACATTCACTTTGAATGGTTTTTTGGAAGACCATGATGTGATTGTGGACCAAGACGAATACGCCCATTCAGGATATTACAGAAAAATGACTTTGTCGATTCAGTTTCCGTGCGACACTGTCAAGTCTTTCGAAGAACTAATGTGTCTGGACCAAAAAACTATCGATTTGACCGACTCGGTAAACAAGGTATATGTTTATATAATGGATTTTTACAATAGAACTCGTATATATCCAAATAGCGGAACATTTGATTTCAAGCGTGTCCAAAGGCTCTTTTTAGACGATAAGGCGGAAGCGATGATTGTCTCGGGAACATTTGACGTGCTTTCGGACGTTGGTGGCAGGATACTTACCCTTAAAGACGGACGTTTCGATATTGGAATTAAAGAGGAATGCTTCCTATATATAAAATGATGCGGTAGGCGGCATGATTTTTTTCATCGATTTTGTCTATATCGGTCATTATTCGCAATCCATATCCCAATAAAGATTACCTTGCCAATTGACGCGGCGCAAAAACAAAATTGCGCGCTTTTATACTGAGATTTAGATTGGTAGAAAAATCATTTGAAGATGGATGCCGAAAAACAACGCCGTTTTGACTTGCGATATTTGCAGATGGCCCGCATCTGGGCCGAAAACTCGTATTGTGTCCGCCGGAAGGTAGGCGCAATCCTGGTCAACAACCAAATGATAATTTCCGACGGATACAACGGCACCCCGTCCGGCTTTGAGAATTGCTGCGAGATTGACGAGAACACCACAAAGCCATACGTGCTTCACGCCGAGGCAAATGCCATCACCAAAGTGGCAAAGTCAAACAACAGCAGTCTGGGCGCAACGCTCTATGTCACGGCATCGCCTTGTATGGAATGTGCAAAACTCATCATACAGTCGGGCATCAAGCGCGTGGTTTTTTCCGATGCGTATAGAATACAGGACGGAATAGAGTTGCTGAAACGCGCCGGCATTGAAATTGTACAAATTGAAGTAGACTAATATCTATGAAAAACATTGCTAAAATCTGGTTGCCACTTCTGCTCGCCGCTGCCTTTGCCTTGGGCATGACTGTTCAAGGCAATATGATGCACCGCAGCAACCTGCTTGTGAGGATGAGACCCGTAAAATCAAGCAAACTTGACATGCTGGTCCGCAACATAAGCCAAAACTATGTCGACACTGTCAATGTCGCCGACCTTGAGGAAGATGCCGCCATAAGCCTTCTTAAGGAACTCGACCCGCATTCAACATACATATCTGCCGAGGAATTTGCCGAGATGAACGAACCGCTCGAGGGCAATTTCGACGGTATCGTAGTGCAGTTCAACCTTCAGCAAGATACCGTGTACATTGTAAACGTGATACCTGGCGGACCTTCGGAGAAAGTGGGCCTGCGTGCCGGCGACCGCATTGTCACCGTTGACGATTCTGTAATTGCAGGTATCGGCATTACAAACAACGACGTGATGAAAAAACTCCGTGGACCTAAAGGCACAAAGGTGCGCGTAGGAATTGCCCGCCGTGGCGAAAAGGACCTTGTGCCGTTTGAGATAACCCGCGGACAGATTCCACTCTACAGCATCGATGTTTCCTATATGGTGAATAACCGCACAGGTTATATTAAACTCTCGAAATTCGCCCGCACCACATACAAGGAGTTCCAAGATGCCATTGCAAAACTGAAGGCGCAAGGTATGAAGAACCTGATATTCGACCTCCGCGGAAATGGTGGCGGATATATGGATGCGGCCATCAACGTGGTTGACGAATTCCTGCCAAACGGCAATCTAATAGTCTATACCGAAGGCACTCACCGTGGGCGCGACGACTACTACGCCTCTATGCGCCAATCGTGCAAGGACATCAACCTTGTAGTGCTGATAGACGAGTTCTCGGCATCGGCCAGCGAGATTACGGCCGGC
Organism: uncultured Bacteroidota bacterium; assembly: GCA_937900725.1. Taxonomy (GTDB): domain Bacteria; phylum Bacteroidota; class Bacteroidia; order Bacteroidales; family SZUA-534; genus RUG13583. The sequence continues at coordinate 3,870 of CALCFP010000389.1, forward strand.
GCCATCCAGGACAACGACAGGGGAATAATTGTGGGCCGACGTTCATTTGGCAAGGGTCTTGTCCAGGAACCCATCATGTTCCCCGACAACTCATCGGTACGCCTTACAATAGCACGGTACTATACACCTTCTGGACGTTGCATACAGAAGCCTTACAAGCAGAGCGACGAGGATTACTACCTCGACCTTGAAACCCGCTACGAGCACGGCGAGTTCATGGAGCGCGACAGCATCAAGATAAACGACTCAACCGAATATTACACAACTGGCGGACGCGTG
>CALCFP010000390.1 GCA_937900725.1 uncultured Bacteroidota bacterium
CAGCCGACAGCCGAATCTGTCAGGGTTATCTTTCCGACGACCCCGAACGTACGGTACGTGTGCGGATTTACGGCGATAAAGGGTTCATCACTATAAAAGGAGCGAGCAACGGAATGTCAAGGTTTGAGTGGGAGAAGGAGATTCCTGCCGATGATGCCGAACTGTTGCTTCGACTGTGCTTGCCAGGTATGATTGAGAAGATTCGTTACATTGTTCCAATGGACGACCTGAAGTTTGAGGTTGACGAGTTCTTTGGAGAAAACAAGGGCTTGGTGATGGCGGAAATTGAACTGCCCGACGAAAACAGGGAGATTAAGTTGCCATATTGGATTGGCGAGGAGGTGACGGGCGACAAGCGTTACTATAATTCATATTTGTCGAAATGCCCATTTCAGAAATGGGGTAAATGAACCTTGCATTGTGCATAATTGATTGTCTTTTTTATAAGATAAAAAGGTAACAATCCTACCTTTGTTCAGGTGAGTTCTTTGATTTCACCTTTTGAAAAAATAATTGAAAGTGGCGCATTTTAAACAAATAAATTGAGCCCACCTTAAAATCGATACAAATGGCAAGTTATTCTGTAGGCGACATTGCGTCTGTTGTTGGAGGCAAACTAACGCGCGGTTCGGGCGGTAACATATCGCATATATTAATTGACAGCCGAAAGGTTGTATTTGCTCGCGAGAGTATGTTTTTCGCGCTCAAGGGAACACGCAACGATGGACATAGATTCATTCCTGAATTATATTCGTTGGGAGTGCGCAACTTTGTGGTTGACAAGTTACCACAAAACATAGAGACATATTTGTATGCCAATTTCATTGAGGTGCCCGATACGTTGAAGGCATTGCATCAGTTGGTGGCTTGGCATCGTTCGAAAATGTCATTGCCAGTTGTGGGCATAACAGGCAGCAATGGCAAGACGATTGTCAAGGAATGGGCTTGCCGAAGCCTTGCTCCTGAAAAGTCAATTGCCCGTAATCCAAAGAGTTACAATAGCCAGATTGGTGTGCCGTTGTCGGTTTGGCTCCTTCAGCCCGAAAACAATCTCGGCATTTTTGAGGCGGGAATCTCAAAGGTTGGCGAGATGGACGCCCTTGAAAACATCATTAAGCCAAACATCGGCATTTTCACAAACATTGGCGACGCACATCAAGAAAATTTCACAAGCATTGAGCAGAAAATCAACGAAAAACTGAAACTGTTCAAGAATGTCAAGGTATTGATATTCGGTGCAGACAATCAGTTGGTTCGTGAAAAGATAAAGACGCAGATTGGTCCAGATGTCAAATTATTTACGTGGGGAACGATGCCCGATGTGAATTTGTATGTTGAATCGGTAGACTATCAGGCGACGAGCGCAACAATACGCGCTATGTACAACAACGAACGGTATGCTGTCAAGATACCATTTGCCGACAAGGCTTCAGTTGAAAATGCCTTGCAGGTTTGGTCGCTGATGATTGTGTTTGGATATGACAGTCAGACAATTATAAGCCGTTTGGCCAATTTGGAGCCTGTGGCTATGCGCCTTGAACTCAAGGACGGAAACAACAATTGTTCCATTATCAACGATAGTTACAACTGCGATATGGAATCGTTGCACATTGCCCTTGACTATTTGAGCGTTCAAAATCAACACCCACAAAAAATATTGATATTGAGTGATATAGAACAGAGCGGGTATTCAAAGTCCGATTTGTATCACCATATTGCAATATTGATACGCCAGAAAAATGTCGACAGGCTGATAGGAATCGGGGCCGACATCAAGTCGTTCTCAAACTATTTTGATTTGCGAAAAGATTTCTACACTTCAACGCAGGATTTCCTTGACAATTTCGAATTCAGCAAGTTGCAAAATTCGTCGGTGTTGCTGAAGGGTGCGCGTTCGTTCGGCTTCGAGCGCATATCGTCGGTTTTGCAGAAACAGTCGCACCAGACAGTGATGAGTATCGACTTGTCGGCAATGGAATATAACCTTAACTATTTCAAGGGATTGCTGAAACCTACCACCGAAATGTGCTGTATGCTTAAGGCCTTTGCATACGGAAGCGGAACACACGAAATAGCCAATCTATGTCAATATCAGCGATTTGCAATGATAGCAGTGGCTTTTGCCGACGAAGGTGTTGAATTGCGCCGCGACGGAATCCGCATTCCTATTTTGGTGCTGAATCCTGAATTTGAGAGTTTTGCGCAAATGATAGAGCACAACCTTGAGCCAGAAGTGTATAACTACAAGACGCTCAATACATTCAACGAGGCTGTGCTCTTGGCAGGCAAGACCGATTATCCAATTCACCTGAAACTCGATACGGGAATGCACCGTTCGGGTTTCGTCCCCGAAGAAACAGAAGCCTGCATTGAAGCGGTGAAAAATGCCAAAGGGTTGAAAATAAAGACGATATTCTCGCACCTTGCCACAGCCGACGACCTTGACCAGGACGATTACACAATGTTGCAATTGCGTGCATTCGACACAATGAGTGGCACCATTATTGAAAAAATGGGTTACCCTATCAAGCGACACATACTTAACTCGGCAGGCATTGAACGTTTTGCCGACGGCTATCAGTACGATATGGCCCGCTTGGGCATCGGGCTTTACGGGCTGAGCGCCATTGGTGCCCAACTACAGCCAATAGCGACACTGACCAGTTCGCTTGCGCAGATAAAGCATCTCAAGGCAGGTGATACAGTTGGCTACAGCCGTAGAGGCAAACTTACGCGCGATTCGGACATTGCCACGGTGCCAATTGGCTACGCCGATGGCTTGCGCCGATGCCTTGGCAACGGCAACGGCAAATTGTGGTACAAAGGCCATTTGGTGCCTATCGTCGGCAATATATGTATGGATATATGTATGGTTGACGTCACGGGCCTTGATGCCCACGAAGGCGACCCTGTCGAAATATTTGGAAAGAATCTGCCAATATCTCAGGTGGCGGAATGGATGAACACCATACCTTACGAGGTGCTTACAGGAATTTCCCGAAGGGTGAAACGTACATATCAATACGAATAAGATGATAATTGCACCCGAAAACGACCCGATGGGTCAGGCGATAAGCGACTATTTCAATAAGCGCAAGACAGCAAAACTGTTCACTAGCACGCATCTGACAACATCGGACGAATTGCCTGTCCCGTATTTGTTCCGAACATACGCAGATATGCCAGAAATTGAGCGGAAGGCCTTGGATATGTCACGCGGCAGGGTGCTCGACGTTGGCGCAGGTGCAGGCTCGCACTCGGTTTGCTTGCGCGATAGGGGATTCAATGTCACCGCCATTGACAAATCGCAGTTGTCGGTTGAGGTGATGCAGGCCCGTGGATTGAACGCCGTTGCGACCGACTTCTTCGAATACAAATCGGCACCTTACGACACACTTCTTTTCCTGATGAATGGGGCAGGAATGTGCGGCACGCTCGGACAAATGCCACGTTTCCTTGAAAAATGCAAGTCGTTGATGACAGCCGATGGCCAGGTTTTGCTCGACTCGTCGGACTTGATTTACCTTTATACCGAAGACGACGGGAGTTGCTATATCGACCTGAATGGCGACTATTATGGCGAGATGCTTTTCTCGGTCAGGTACCGCAAGTTGAAGTCGGAAAAGTTCAAGTGGCTGTTCATCGATTTCGATACGCTACGGCAAGAGGCGTTCAAGTGTGGGCTAAACTGCGAAAAGGTGCTCGACGGGCCACATTACGATTATTTGGCAAGATTGACGAAAATGCAGTAAGCGACTTTCATTAAAGATGCAGCAACGGCATTTTGCGATGGCTGTTTTGGGAAAACTTTATTCTATAAAAAATCATTTTGACAGTCCGAAACCTGATAATGGACTTTTGATTGTTGTACTTTTGCACGGATTAAATTCTTACAGATATGAAAATAGCATTAGCGCAGTTGGATTATAAGATTGGCGACTTTGCGGGCAACAAGGCAAAGATTGCCAGTGCAATAGACAAGGCACAAACAGAAGGCGTCAACTTGGTGGTTTTTAGCGAGTTGTCGATATGTGGCAGTTTTCCGTTCGATTTGCTGAAACGCGATGAGTTCTTGGAACAATGCAAGCAGGCGATTGACGAGATAGCAGAGCATTGCACGGAAATATCAGCCATTGTGGGTGCGCCGATGCGTGCAGGCGACGAACTTTACAATACGGCATATCTGCTTTGCAATGGCAAGATTGACGATTGCGTGTTCAAAATGCAAATAACTGACAATGACGCAACTAACGAATTGCATTATTTCAATCCGAATATGCTTTGGGAACCATTTGAAGTGGGCGATGA
>CALCFP010000391.1 GCA_937900725.1 uncultured Bacteroidota bacterium
TTAACGCTGCTGAATGTGTTATCTATAGCCTTGCCGGTGCCAACTACCGCCGACAATACGCCTTGAGCGTTTGTTTCCACAGTCTGGGTTTCAACGTAATGCACCGAAGTGCCATCCTGATTGACAAGACTGATGCGCAAGGATACTGAACTGTTGCTTACAAGTTCACCCTGAGCATTACGAATCACAGCTTGATAGTTGAAACCATCGGTTTGAGCAGTTGCCGCAAACAATGAGAATGACAATGTTAGCAACATTACTGTTTTTACATACATTTTCATATGAGTATGATTTTGTTGATATAAATAATGGGAACAAATGTAAAATGAATTTTCATCAAACAAACAATAAGCATCAATAAATCAATGAAAAAAAACGAATAATGGCATCAACCCTCAACTCTCCTGAACAATGACAATACGTGTTGCCAACTCCTGTGAAAAAATTTTTTCAAGCCACTTGCACGATTAATAAGTATCATTAAATTTGTAATTGTTACAAATATGTAATTATTACAAATTATGGATGCGCGTCAAAGACTTGAGGAATGTGGTATTAAGCCATCGGCACAAAGATTGGCTATAATGCAGTATCTGCTCGACCACAAGACACACCCGACTGTAGAAGAGATATACAGCGCTCTTTCACCTTCAATGCCTACGTTGTCGCGGACAACGGTTTACAATACGCTGAAACTGTTTGTCGACAACAAGGTTGCCCTAATGTTGGGGATAGAGGAAAAAACAACGCATTTTGACGGCGACACATCGCTTCACGCACATTTTCAATGTCTGAAATGTGGCAAGATATATGACATTTTCCTGAACGACCTGCCCCAACTCGGCAGTGTAAATGTCGGACAAATTGGCAATTTACAAATAGAAGAAACTGAAGTATATTATAAGGGTTATTGCAACAATTGCTTGAATAAGAAAAGAGAATAGAATCATATAATTGTTTAACTAAAATTCATTTTTATTATGAAAAAGAAATTTGTTTGTCCCATCTGCGGATTTGTACATGAGGGGACTGAGGCACCAGACCGCTGCCCACAATGCAAGCAATTGGTAAAATGGAATGTTCTTGAAGAAGATTCTGAATTGAACTTTGTCACTGAGCACGTCGTTGGCATAGCAAAGGATACCGACGAACAGATGAAGAAAGACCTAAACGCACACTTTATGGGCGAGGCGACTGAGGTTGGAATGTATTTGGCAATGAGCCGCCAGGCTGACCGCGAGGGATATCCTGAAATTGCCGAGGCTTTCAAGCGCTACGCATTTGAAGAGGCTGAGCACTGCGCAAAATTCGCCGAACTATTGGGCGAAGTGGTTTGGGACACAAAGACCAACCTTGAAAAACGCATGGTTGCCGAATGCGGCGACAAGATGCGCATCGCAAAACGCGCTAAGGAACTAAACCTTGATGCCATACATGACACCGTTCACGAAATGGCAAAGGACGAGGCACGCCACGGAAAAGGATTTGCAGGTTTGTTCAAAAGATATTTCGCAAAATAATTTTTTCATAGTGTAGTTAGTAGAAATGAAAGGGCATCGCCGAAAGGCGGTGCCCTTTATTTTTGGCAATGTTATTGTTGAAAGTTTGTGATTGCTTTCAATAATATTTTGAAAAATTTATAAAAACAATGCGCACAATGTAACTTTCAACGACAAGGTGCCATATTCCAGCCTTTTCAAATCAATTGCTCGCAAATAATAGTTTACCTGAAAAACTCAGAGGATACTTTCCGCACATCATGCTGAAGTCTATCTGTCCGTCTTTAGTTTTGCCTGTAAAACCAGTGATTGTATATTGCGGGAACGGGCCACCCATTGCCTGCGGCACAATGTTGTTTCCGCCGAATTCCAGATTTTCGTCGCCCACAACATATTTGATACTGTCGATTGTCATATCGAGCTGAATCGGCATTTTTTCAGAAAACTTGACCTGATTCATAACAATACGCAGATAATCTTTGTCGAAAAAATCAACATCGACAAGTACATCGGCCTGAGTGAAAACCGAACTATCGTCTTGAGTAACGCTCATGGTACCACCCCAAGTGTATATTTCTCTAATAAAAAACCGCTCGTTGTCATCATTGTTTTCATCGTCCTTGTCGCAGGCAATAAAAACCATTGCCGTAGCCATTAACAAAATGTTTAAGTAACGTCTCATTTTAATTTAATTTTAAATTATTTATAAATATAGATTCAATGTCAATCCAAAGCGCATCGGCTTGCCTTTTGAAAGGAATGTGTTGCCAACCGACACAAAGTGGAAATTGCAGTATTCGGTGTTGGTGAGGTTCTTTGCCCAAAGCCGAAGTCCCCATTTGGAACCGCCCGCTCCAACCGACGCCGACAGTTGTGAATAATAATCCTGGCTGACGCTGTTCGCCTCATTCCAATATATCTTGCCCGCGCCAATGTAACCCACCTGCATCGAAACATTGTTGGCAAAACGGCTGTCAATCTTGAAATTGGCACTTGCCGACGCTGAAACGGTGTGTTCAGGCACATATGGCAAACGGTTGCCTGAATAGTCGGCTACTCCGTTGTCATAATCAATGAACGTGGCATTGGTGTAGCCATACGAAGCCTCGACGTGAAAAATCTGCGAAAGGCTTGCCCTTGCGGACACCTCTGCGCCGTAACTACGTGTCCGCCCCGCATTGGTCATCATACGTCCAGTGCTTTTACCACTCGGGAAGACCGTAAGTTGCTGGTCGCGGCAATCAATATAGAAAAGCGCCATATCGGCATTCAGCCTCTTGTTGAAGAGAGAAAGATGCGAGCCCAACTCGTAATTCCAGTCGTGTTCGGGCTTATAACTGACAACATCGTCGACGGTGGTCAAGGCAATCCCGTCGTCGAAATAGACTCCCAACGAGCCCATAAGGTCGGTCTTCATCTTGCTTTGCAGAATGTCGGAAAACATTTGCGTGTTGTACCCGCCTGACTTGAACCCGCGCGAAGCAGTAAGGTAGATGCTCTGCCCGTTGACGGCGTACTGCAACGACAGTTTGGGCAAAACCTCAAGGAAACATACGTTTTCTGTGCCTTTCATCTCGGTTCGCATCGGCTTGAACTTGTCCATTGTGAGGGTGAAACGGTAGTTTATGTCGGCGCTGTTGCGATACTCAAACCCAATATGCTCATAGTCGAGCCGAAGGCCAGCCGTGAGGGTGAAGTTGCTGAAAAACGGCATCTCGGCTTGCCCGTAAACTGCCAAACCCAAAACTGGCGTGGTGAAATGGCTGTTAATCGCAAATTCGTCCTCGGCAAACAAGATGCTTGCATCGGGGAATGCCGTCTGAATGCCAGCGTTGGCGTTGTCAAGAATGAGTTCGGAAATGCCGTCGGACTTGAATGTCACGGGTGCCGACATTCGGTTATGCTTGAAGAAAGTCGAGAAACCTCCAATCCAGTTCAACCTTTGGTTTTGATTACGAAAAGTAATCTCCTCGGTTACAATGTGTTCTGATTGCTTCTGTTGCAGGGTGAACATACTCTTCACGGTAAAGTCCTGGTCGAGGCGCATATCGTCGTCGAGATACTGGTACGAGAGCACATTCTGCATCTGCACATTGCCAACGGTGCGTTGCGCCACAATGCCGTCGACCAGATGCGTGCGGGTGTAGCCACACTCGTCGTTGTAGGCCACGGGAAGAGTCTTGCGCGCCACGGTGTCATATTGGGCGTAGGCGTAGCCACCCTCGTCGGAAAAGTCGATGCTGAAGGTGTTGTCGACCTGCCAGCCACTCAAATTACGCCACACGAGACGAACACGGCCAGCCAGCCCGTTCTGCCAGTCGCAACGGTCACCCGTGTGCTCGTTGGTGAAAAAACCGTCGGTATGCTGACCGCTGATGCCGATGCTGAAGGCAAAGTTGCCGTTGGCGTCCTGATATGTCGATGCCGAAGTCCGCAACGAATTGCCGTTGCCGTATTCGAGGCTGATGCGCGTGCCGTTGTAGTTAAGTGGCGACAACGTGGTCATGCCTATGATGCCGCCAATAGTGTTGCGCCCATATAGTGTCGCCTGCGGTCCGCGAAGCACGTCGATGCGCCGGATATCCCACAGCGACTCGTCGAAACTGTTTTTGTTGAGATAAGGTATTTGGTCGACATACATCCCCACGGCTGGGTTGTCAATGCGACTACCTATTCCACGTACATATATAGATGACGTCATCTTTGATCCGTAGTCGGGAATGTGAAGGTTCGGGGTGACGCCTGCAAAATCGGCAATACTACCAATCTGCTGCCGCTCAATATCTTTCATGAAAAAAGATGAAGATGCCAGCGGCATCACTTGAAGATTCGACTTCGCCTTGAACGAAGCGGTAATATCGACATCGGCAATGCGGATAGCCGTATCCGACGCCGAGACGGCCAACAACGATGCTATAGCCATGTCAAAAAGAAACATCCCCTATTCCAAATATGAATCAGCATTATATCGATACGAAATACCTGACATTGCACATGTGATATGCCGACATTCCGAAATCGGCGGCAAAAGTAAATTTGACCATTATAATATATTAGGACAAAAACATGTTTTATTGGCACTTTTAACTTGTCCGCATATTTTTTATTCCACACACTGGGTATCCACTGCGCCTTCGGAGATTTACCGTACCGGCCAATCGGCATATAAATCTTAAATGATTATTTGTTAAGTATTTCACTATCTTTTTGACAAGCATATAAGATATTGCAAAAATTACTAATTTTGCACCCTCAAAATTTAGGGAAAATGAAAGGTATCAGAAACATCGCAATCATTGCACACGTCGACCACGGGAAAACGACATTGGTTGACAAAATCCTTTTGCAGACGAAACTGTTCAAGGAACATGCTCAAGGCGAACTCTTCCTTGACAACAACGACCTTGAACGCGAACGAGGAATAACCATTTTGTCGAAGAACGTATCGGTAACGTACAAGGATACAAAAATCAACATCATCGACACTCCGGGCCACTCCGACTTCGGCGGAGAGGTAGAGCGCGTGCTCAACATGGCAGACGGTGTGCTTCTGCTCGTGGACGCATTCGAAGGCTGCATGCCCCAGACGCGCTTCGTGCTCCAGAAGGCACTCGAGATGGGGAAGAAGCCCATCGTAG
>CALCFP010000392.1 GCA_937900725.1 uncultured Bacteroidota bacterium
CGGCGATACTTCCAATGACTCCAAACACATATAGGGTTTCATCGACATATGGATGGCGAATTCACCCGATCAACCTTCGCAGGCTCCATCATGATGGTCTCGATATGGCTTCTGCCGAAGGTCAGAAAGTATATTGCACAGGCAATGGTGTTGTTGCTTCCATATCAAACGATCCTCGGGGCTATGGCAAACAGGTGATTGTCGATCATGGGTATGGCTACAAAACAAGATATGCGCACTTGAGCAAGTTTGCTGTCAGTGTCGGAGACACGGTGAGCCGTGGCGCGGTTGTTGGAATGGTTGGAAATACAGGAAAGTCGACAGGTCCGCATTTGCATTACGAGGTGATGACACCTAATGGAAAACAAAATCCTGAAAAATTCTACATTAAGGATTTGACTTCGTCGGAGTACCAGGAAATGCTTGAGTCGTACTCTAATCTTAATTGACTTTTCCCGTTTATAGAATTCACTGTTTTGAAGTTTATGTGGCATAATGCCATATAATGTGTTGTAATGCTTTTCCGATTCGTTATTTTTTCGTTACTTGCATTAAGTATTATCAATATTAAAATGAAGACTTCAATATCAGTTATGTTGCTCGCACTAGCCTCGTTTTTAGTGTGCTCGTGCAATAACCAGGCAAAAGTAAAAAAATCAGTTGAGACTGATTTAGAGGTTGATATGCGTACCGATACATCAGCCCAAACAATTAAATTCGGCAATACACTTTTCAGTTTGCCATCGCCATACCAACTGACGATGATGATTAAAAATTCAGGCACAGTATTTGATGAAAGCCTGCTAAATCCTATTTCGAATAACCATAACTACAGCACACTGTATAAAAAATGTGTCAATTTGGGTGTTTACGGAGCTGATTTGGCTTATCTCAACATTTATTCGCAGTCAGCGTTGGTTATCAATACATTCTCAGTGGTTAAAGTGCTTGCGACAGATTTGGACTTGCTGGCCACTTTCAGTAGCGAATTGGTTGACAGGGTGGAACGCAATATTGACAACAAGGATTCACTTCTTTCCATAATGTCCAATACATATAGGGATATCGATATGTTCCTGAAAGAGTCGGAGCGCGAGAAGGAAGGAACGCTTGTACTTGCCGGTGGATGGGTTGAGGCAATGTACATTTTGTCGCAGATGGCAACGGAGACTAAAGATGAAGTGCTGAAATTGCGGTTAGGTGAGAGCAAGCAACCTTTGGAAAACCTTATCAAAATTTTGTCACCTTACTATGGCGAAAGTCAGGACATAGCAAATCTTGTCGATTCGTTAATTGACTTGAGTGGGGCATATGAATCTGTCGAACAGACTTATGTGTTCTCCAACCCTGAAATAGACGCAGAAAGCAAAGTGACCATCATAAAATCTACAACAAAGGTTGTTGTAGCCGACTCGGATTTAATAAACATAGCAGATAAGTTGAAGGCTATTCGAATGTCGTTGGTTGAATAATGTAAAAGAATGATTATGAAAAAGATATTATTGACTTTAGCGTTGTCGGCGGTTCTATTGCCGTTGGTGTCATTAGCCCAAAAGAAGTCGGCAATTGACAAATGTCAGGAGCATATTGTTGATCCTTTTATTTCTGATGGACAATGTTATACAGTGTTGCTCACAGAAGAGGATGTGGCGGAATTCTATGTTACATTCTATGGTGGAACCACCTATCGTCTTGTAGGTTATTGTGGCGAGGAGGATGGCAATCTAGCCTTTTCGGTCTACGATCAGGAACGTAACCTGTTGTTTACAAACCGTGATTTTGAAAACACGCCGTGTTGGGACTTTAAGTTTGAAAATACGATGGACTGCATTATAGAGGCCGAAATCGACTCGAAGGAAATCAAGTCTGGAATGGCGGTAATGCTTGTCGGATTCAAACCTCAAGGCAATAAATGAGAGAAAAGGTACTGAAAGCGTTGATGCAGTTATTCGCCATTATTGTCGGTCCAAGGGCCAACAACAAGGGCGGACGGCAGATTATTGAGGCTTTTTTGTACCAACAGTTAGGTGAGAATGCTGTCGGCGAGTACCTTGAACTTTTCGACGGGTTCTATTCCCATTATCAGCGTCGGCTGGTAGGGAATGGAAGCAAGGAGAAAAACCTTGCGCTCAATTCAGTCAAGGTGCTGAAAATATGCACGCAGATTAATGAAGAACTTGATATCAGGCAGAAACTGGTTGTTCTTGTCCGTTTGCTTGAATTCATAAAGTCGGGACAAGAAGTATCCGACCAGGAACTTGAGTTTGTGCAGGCGGTATCTGAAATTTTCTTTTTCTCAAGTGAGAATTTCCAACTGCTGCGCGATTTTGTGATGTCGGATGAGGAAAATGTGCCTGTTTCGCCAAAGTTTCTGCTCATTGACGGACACAGGGCATCGCTTATACCTGACATAAGGCACTATTGCCATGATATGTTTGAGGACAAGTTGTGGGTGCTGTATTTTGAGCAGTCGAATATGTATCTTGTCCGCAAGTTTGGTGCCAATGAACTTTACCTTAACGGGCAAGTCGTAATTCCTGGAAATGTTTATGTGCTGAATCAGGGGTCGTCATTGCGCGATTCACGAATGCGACCGATATACTATTCGGATATAGTCAACTTTTTCTTTGCCGATGAAATAGGCAACCGCATACAGTTTGTGGTCAAGGATGTAGAGTATTATTTCAAGGGCGGCGCAAAGGGTCTCAATGCAATAAACATGGTTCAGGAGTCAGGAAGCCTTGTCGGCATTATGGGCGCAAGCGGTTCTGGCAAGACGACTCTTCTGAATGTGCTGAACGGAAGTGTACGGCCCACGTCCGGTACAGTTACGATTAATGGTATCGACATTTACCGAGATAGGAAAAAGGTTGAGGGATTGATAGGATTCGTATCGCAGGATGACTTGCTGATTGAGGAGTTGACCGTATATCAAAACCTTTTGTACAATGCTCGGCTTTGCTTCAACGACTTGAGTGAGTTTCAGATAAACTGCAAGGTCCTGAAGGTGTTGAAGGTGCTCGGATTGTTCGAAATCAAGGATATGGTGGTCGGCAGTCCGTTGAACAAGAAGATAAGCGGTGGTCAGCGCAAGCGTCTGAACATCGCTTTGGAACTTATTCGCGAACCTGCAATCCTATTCCTTGACGAACCTACTTCTGGCTTGTCGTCGCGCGATAGCGAAAATATTATGGATATTCTCAAGGAGTTGACACTCAGGGGAAAACTGGTCTTTACGGTGATCCATCAGCCGTCGTCGGATATTTTCAAGATGTTTGACAACTTGTATATTCTCGACAAGGGCGGTTATCTGATATATGACGGAAATCCGGTGGATTCCATAATTTATTTCAAGACAAAAGTTCACCAGGTCAATTGCAACGACAGCGAGTGCCATACTTGTGGAAATGTCAATCCGGAACAGATATTCAACATTGTCGAGTCGCAAATGCTCGACGAATATGGCAATTTGACGCAGACCCGCAGGGTTCAGCCGAACGAGTGGTTCAAGTATTTTCAGGAAACGCGTAAGAGTATGCCTGAACCTGAACTGAAGAACGAGGATTTGCCAGAAAACGCATCGAAGATACCTGGCAAGTTCAAGCAGTTCAAGGTCTTTGCCGAACGTGATGTCCTTTCGAAATTGAGTAACCGGCAATATTTGATAATCAATATATTGGAGTCGCCAGTGCTGGCCTTCCTTTTGGCTTTCATCATCAGATATTTCAACGAATCGGGTGGTGGATATTGCTTCTTCAACAATGCCAATGTTCCGGTTTACATCTTTATGGCGGTCATTGTTGCCATTTTCATAGGTTTGTCGGTGAGTGCGGAGGAAATTGTGAAAGACCGGAAAATTCAGAAGCGTGAGCGGTTCCTGAATTTGAGCCGTACAAGTTATTTGTTTTCTAAACTGGTGATTCTGTTTGCCATATCGGCTTTTCAGGCATTTCTGTTTGTGGCAGTTGGCAATCTGGTTCTTGGCATTAGGGGAATGTTCTTCTACTATTGGTTTGCGCTGTTCAGCTCGTGGTTCTTCTCGTGCCTGCTCGGACTTAACATTTCCGACAGTTTCGACGATGTGGTCACCATATATATATTGATACCGTTTTTGGTGATTCCGCAACTTATCTTGAGTGGAATAATAGTATCGTTCGACAAGTTGAATCCTGCCATTTCGGAGCCTGACAGAATTCCGGTTTACGGCGAAATAATAACTGCACGTTGGGCATACGAGGCACTTGCCGTTCAGCAGTTCAAGGAGAATGAATTTGAAAGGGATTTCTATGAATACAATAAGATAATGAGCCAATGCGATTTCCGAAAGAACTATTGGCTCAAGACTATTGAAAACAAGGTGACATACTGCAAGCGCAACTACGCCAATCCTTCGTGCCAGATTAGGGTGAAAAGGGAACTTGAACTGGTGCGTAATGAACTGAACAAGCCACTTGATGCTATGAACTATTTTCAGTTCGACAAGACAGAAATGTTGCAACTCAATAAATTGACGCCTGAATTGTTCTCGCAACTCGAAGAGTTCCTGTCAAAACTGAAAACATATTACGCTAAGCAGTACAACTATGTGAATTCGCAAAAGGATTTGTTGATAAATTCAATGCAACGAACAGACGAAGAACGTGATAGGTTTATTCAACGCAAACGTGCATATAGCAACGAGAGCCTGACGTCGTTTGTGCGCAATTCGAATTCGCTCGACCGTATAATTGAAGTCAAGGGCAATCTGTACCAAAAGATTGACCCAATATACCTTGACCCTGTCAAGCCATTCATCAAGGCTCATTTCTATTCACCTTACAAGAACCTGTTTGGCGTGCCTTTCCCGACATATTGGGTAAATATGATTGTTATTTGGTTCTATTCGCTCGTTATGTTCATCACACTTAAGTATAGGGTTTTGCGTAGGATTTTGGAACATTCGCCAAAATTCGGCAAGAAGGAGTGAAGCCGTTTTGGAGCAATAATTAATTCGGAATCACATTGTTTGAAATTATATAATAAATTATGAAAAAAATAGGCCTAATTATTTGCATTGCAGTGTCGTTCTTTGCGCAATCTTGCAATTCTGGAAATAATGTTGTTGAATATGTCAATGATGATGTTGTTGAGGTAAAAGAT
>CALCFP010000393.1 GCA_937900725.1 uncultured Bacteroidota bacterium
CAGTTCTTCGTTTCGCTCGAAGACAACCTTATGCGCCTGTTCGGCTCTGACCGCATAGCAAGCCTTATGGACAAGATGGGAATTCAGGAAGGTGAGGTCATCCAGCACTCAATGATTTCCAAGTCGATAGAACGTGCGCAGAAGAAGGTTGAGGAAAACAACTTCGGCATTCGCAAGCGCTTGCTCGAGTACGACGACGTGATGAACAACCAGCGTGAGGTCATCTACAAACGCCGTCGCCACGCATTGTTCGGCGAACGCCTGCAAGTGGATATCGTCAACAATATATATGACGTGTGCGAGCAGATTGCGACAGAATACAAAGAGGCAAACGACTATGAGGAACTGAAACTTGCCAATGTGCGTACACTTTCTATCGATACGCCATTTGACGAGGAGACATTTGGCAAGGAAACATCGGCAGAACTGTCCGAACGCCTGTATCAGGCCGCAATTGACGCCTACAAGCGCAAATCGGCAACAATTCAGCAACGTGTATGGCCAGTCATCAAGAATGTATATGAAACACAAGGCCAGACTTATACCAACATTGTAATACCAATCACCGACGGACGACGTACATATAATATTGTCACCAATCTGAAAAAAGCATACGAATCGGAAGGTCGCGACTTGGTGACTTCAATAGAGAAGAGCATCAGCCTTCTTACAATTGATGACGCTTGGCGTGAACACTTGCGTGAAATGGACGACTTGAAACAGTCTGTCCAGAATGCGACATACGAACAGAAAGACCCGCTTTTGATCTATAAGTTCGAATCGTTCAACCTGTTCAAGACTATGATTGAGAAAATCAATTCTGAATTGGTTTCCATCATTATGAAGGGCAATTTGCCAGTTCAGGACCCAGAGCAAGTACGTCAGATTGAGCAACGTCGTCAACTCGATATGAGCCGTTTCAACACCAGTCGTACTGAGCAAGGCCAGCAGGGTCAGCCAGGCCGTCCTGAAGAAAAGAAGGTTCAGCCGATAAGAGTTGAGAAAAAGGTTGGTCGCAATGATCCTTGCCCGTGCGGAAGTGGCAAGAAATTCAAGAACTGTCACGGCATCAACTTGCCCGAATAGGTATGAAGACAAAACGGTATAATCCCATCAGGTTGAAATTGAGCCAGATGTTTATTGGCGAGCACGATGATGCAAAACGTGTCGTTGTGCCTTGCACACTGCAGAGGGCCAAGTCGGTGGGATTGCTGTTTGCCGTTGCCTCCGATGCCGATTTGGCCGATGCCAGTCTTGTCTTTAACCAGATGAGAAACGTCAATGCCAATGTCCAGGCTTTGGGATATGTCGTAAATCGCAAGGAGTTGCCTAAATATCAGCAACAGAGTTATTTCTAACTTATTACCGACAATGACTTCGACTTCCTGCTTCGTCCGAAAGGCGTGATGGCAACCAACTTTGCGAAAAGCCAGTTTGATGTGCTTGTCGACCTGAATTCGGCAGGATATTATCCGTTGAGGCAGATGCTTTACAATTCAGGCGCAAGGTTCAGGGTTGGCCGTTATTCCGACAATCAGCCATTCGACCTTATGATCAGCATTGGCGACGATAGGGACGCGAAATACTATTTTGAACAGATTTTATTTTATCTACAGAAATTTAACTAACAAAACAATGATGCAACAATTGAGGGGAGTAGGCGTGGCATTGGTTACGCCATTCAGTTCAGACGGCAAAATTGACTATTCTGCACTCGAGAGACTTATAGAGATGCAGATAAATAATGGTACAGATTATATAGTGGCACTAGGCACGACAGGCGAGCCAGCAACATTGTCGAAAGACGAGAAGGCTGAAGTTCTTGCGTTTATCATTGACAAAGTGGCCAAGCGAGTGCCTATCGTTGTAGGCTGTGGCGGTAACAATACGGCCGATTTGATAGCACAGGCTAAGGAATATGAAAATAACGACGGCATCACGGCATTGCTTTCGGTTGTGCCATTCTACAGCAAGCCAAACCAGAACGGCGTCTATGCACACTTCAAGGCCTTGGCGGACAGCGGGAACAAGCCTATCCTGGTTTATAATG
>CALCFP010000394.1 GCA_937900725.1 uncultured Bacteroidota bacterium
CGCGGCACGCAAGGCCGCACGCTTCATCCGTTTCTGCGACGCATTCAACATTCCTATCGTGACGCTGGAAGACGTTCCTGGATTCCTTCCTGGAACTGGACAGGAATACAACGGCATAATCTCGCACGGCGCTAAACTTTTGTATGCATACGCAGAAGCCACAGTGCCAAAAGTGACAGTAATACTGCGAAAAGCCTATGGCGGTGCATACTGCGTGATGAGCCCGAAAAACCTGCGCGGCGACATCAACTATGCTTGGCCGTCGGCCGAGATTGCGGTAATGGGCGCGAAAGGTGCGGTTGAAATTCTTGAAGGAAAGAATATCAGTAAGATAGAGAACGAGACTGAAAAGGCCGAATTTATAAAGAAGGCCGAAGACGAATACACGGAGAAGTTCTCAAATCCATACGTTGCGGCACAAATGGGATATCTCGACGATGTGATAGAACCTCGCAACACCCGATTCCGCGTAATCAGGGCCCTACAACTTCTGGCCACCAAAAAGGACTCTGTCCCTGCAAAAAAACACTCAAATATTCCGCTGTAATGAACCGATATGCAACAACAATATGCATCGCCTTGCTGATGTCGGTTTTTGGAGCCAAGGCGCAAAACGCCTCCGACCTGCGTATCAACGAGGTGATGGTTTCCAACGACTCGAGCATTGTAGATGACTACGGCAACCACGTCGGATGGATTGAGATTTTCAACACATCGTACAACTACGTCGACATTGGTGGGCTGTTCATAACCGACGACATAAAGAATCCTACAAAAAGTATGATTGTCAAAGGTTCGCCAAACACCAGCATAGCACCACGCAGTTACTTCATTCTGTATGCCACTGGCGATAATTCGATTGGTACACAACATCTTACATTCAACATAAAGGAAAGCAGGATGATTGCGCTATTCGACGGCAACGGGCGTACGCTGATTGACAGCGTATCGTTGCCCAGACTTGCCACCAATCAGGTTTACTGCCGTGAAACCGACGGCTCCGAGACCTGGACTCTTGATAACGCACCAACGCCAAACTCAAGCAACTGGTTCCGTCCATACATCGGCAACGCAGATTCGTTCAAGACCCTCGACCCTACTGGAATCGGAATGACAATAATAGCAATGATCGTAGTGCTCAGCGCTTTGTCAGTGCTCTACGCCTGCTTCAAGATTATCGGCAAAATTGCGACAAGTCCGAAGAAGAACTTCGCCAAGAATGAAAAACCGACCGACGCCACATCCGACGAGGTGAACGCGGCCATAG
>CALCFP010000395.1 GCA_937900725.1 uncultured Bacteroidota bacterium
GCCTTCTATTGTATTGATATTGTTCACATACGAGTGGATATTTTCAGTATATCCATCGTTGTACATTATGGCGATTTCAATTGGCGTGCCTTGTTTTTCGGTGTTGATGTAGATTACGTCGTCGAAAAGGTGGTTGCGGTTGCCGTCGACGTAGCGGACAAACTCGCGGAGGCCGTCTTTTGAGTAGAACACTTCTTGGCGGGGCTTGCCTTCCTCGTCGGGGCGCAAGTCGGTAAGCGTGATGGTTATGCCTGCATTCAGGAATGCCAATTCGCGCATACGGATTGCAAGTATCTCGTATTTGTAGATTGTCGTGGTGAAGATGGTGTCATCAGGCCAGAATTGTTGGCGAGTACCAGTCTTGTCGGTTGTCCCGATTTCCTTTACGGCGTATAGTGGCTTGCCTTTCTCGTATTCCTGCTGATAGATTTTGCCGTTGCGGTAGACTTGCGATGTCATATGTTTTGACAGTGCGTTGACGCAGGATACACCTACGCCGTGCAGACCGCCTGACACTTTGTATGAGCCTTTATCGAACTTGCCACCTGCGTGCAAAACTGTCATTACAACCTCAAGGGCTGACTTGTGTTCTTTTGGGTGCATATCTACTGGAATGCCACGGCCATTATCGACAACGGTGATTGAGTTGTCTTCGCCTATTGTCACTTCGATATGTGTGCAGAATCCAGCAAGTGCCTCGTCTATGGAGTTGTCTACTGTTTCATATACAAGATGGTGAAGGCCTTTTTCGCTGATGTCGCCAATGTACATGGCAGGGCGTTTGCGGACAGCCTCCAAACCTTCGAGCACCTGAATGCTATTGGCACCGTAATCGGTGTTCTGTGGTTTAGTCTCTTCTACTTCGCTCATATTTTAAATATTTGTGTTTCAATTATTTGTTTGGTAAAACCAATTTTCGCCAAAACAAACAAATATAGCAAAACAAGATTTGGGCCTATGTTGCGGGCTATCCAAAATTTGCCGATTTGTTAACACGAATTCAACAAAAATGCGACTTGATTTCTGCCTGTTCGTGGTGTGCGTAGTGGTGCGAACGCTTGCTATTTTACTGGTTTGAGAGACTTCGCCTTCTTGAAGAGTTCTTCTTCTGTTGTGAAAAGTCCTATTTCTGCCAATCGCATTTGCCGGTTTAGTGAATTGTTCTTGTCAGTGTTTGCTGGGAAACCGGAATTTCTGTACTTGGCTTTTTTTGAGAACAGTTTGACTAGCATAAGTTTGTTGTTTAGTGGTGTATAGTTGTGTTGTGGTCAGTGTTAAAAGGCGTATGTAAGTCCAAGCATGAAGTTGAAGCGTTGGTTGGCGTATTGGTTCCACTGATAGTAGCGGGCACCGGTTATGTTGTTTAGGTCGAGGAATGTCGAGAAGCGCTTTGTAAAGCGGTATTCGAGCCCAAGGTTGACATCGATGGCGCCGTCAAGATCTTTGGCTATCGGCATTGTCTGTCCGTCGTCGCCAATTTCGTACAGGCAGGCTTTGCGCTTGCTCATTGCGTAGATGTTGGCTGTCGCAATTATCTTGTTATCGAGACTGTAGCGGGCATCGAGGCTTAT
>CALCFP010000396.1 GCA_937900725.1 uncultured Bacteroidota bacterium
CATCATTGTTTACTACAATGTCATTTGCAAGAACGGCTTTGATATTGAAATAGCCATTGTTTACCATTTCGGCTAACGAGTACAGCTCATCTTTATTGCTTATTGCAAAGTATCCGATGTAATCGCTTGACAGCCCGTAATTTGCGCGATTGCTTTCTGATACGAGTACTATTGATGATACTTCGTCGTGAGTTTTGTCCAATACAGGATAAGCATCTTCCGAAATGGTCTGAAACCAAGCAGGAGGCTCGCTTGGGTCGTTCAGCAGTGATGCTACCGTGCCGTTTGCAAACAGCGAGGCAGGCATTGAGGTTGCATAGTTGTCGGCTTCCTTTGTGCTTAAGTAGTAATTCCTTTCGTAGTATGCATCACCTTGCTTGTTACCACAAATAGAGTGACAATAACCTTTAACCGTTGCAGTGACAGTTCCTATATTGTAGCAGTTAGTTATGCTGGCATAACCAAGGCCTAATATTCCTCCGCATTCGCCACCATATTTATAAGCGGCTGTTATGGTGGAAGCATTGTAGCAATTCTTTATAATGGGATATGGCAATCCACCAGTCGGGTTATATGCAAATCCGCATATTCCGCCCATAGCACCTTGTCCATACAGATAAGAATCAACAACGCCCACATTGCGTATGATGGCACCTCCACCGCAAGTGCCTATCAGGCCAATATAGGATCCTGTATTGCTTTTATAGTAAAGTCCGCTTACTGTATGGCCGTTGCCGTCGAAGGTGCCTTTAAAAGTTTTGCTGTTTGTTCCTCCAATAGGTGTCCAGGTGTGCGCTGGCGTGCCATTGGGATTGCCATTGCTGTCAAGCACATCGGCGTTTACCACTATGTTGGTTGTCAGCACGCCATTTGCTGTTGTCTCACCGCCGTCGACAAGCGTGGCAAAGCCGTAGAGTTCTTCGGCACTGCTAATGGCGTACCATCCATTGAACTGCCCCCAGTTGGAAGCATTAAAGCCGTATTGGCTGTAGTTGGTGCTAGTAATTTTTTTTGGGCTTGCGGGTGTCCCGTTGTAGGCAGCCCACGTGGTTAGCGTGCAACTGATGCAGGCTAATGTGAAAATGAGTCGTCTAAGTTGTCTCATAGATTATAAATTTAAAGTTTATAAATAAAAATCCTGTGCTAAAAACGCGTTCCGTAATCAGTGTCTAAAAACGTGACGCTATTAGCGATACAAAAAAGAGGATTGGCAAAACCTTATACAATACCCCAATTTTTTCAACAGCTCGAACGGCGGGTTTGGGCAAATTATCGGTGGCTTTGAGTTCACGAACGGCGGGTTTGGATTCACGAACGGCGAAAACTTTTCAAAGCCAAAGATGAGTTTCTTAAGAACGATAATTTGATTTAATTAATTGAATGTCTTTTTGTTGATAATGTATTTTTGGAGAAAACTCAAAAAAAAGCAATTTGTGGTGTTTATTGCCATTTTCGGAAAATTCCGCGCATTTTGTGAAAAAAACGCTAGAAAGTGCATTTCGACAGTTGTCGGAAAACAGGCAGAAAATAGCGTCTTAATTGACAATGGAATTTGGACAATCGGGCTTTGTAATCAGTCCATTGACTTTTGCCTTTATTGCTTTTGATGCTATCGAAATGGCAATTCGACTTATGCCTTGTGCCTTTTCAACTAATATTATATTTCTCATTTGTAATTTACTTCAGTAGCAGTTGGCTTTTTGTTATGTCTTGCCACTTATGCCTTCTGTCTTTTGCCTTTTGTCTTCTGTTTTATGCCTTGTGCCTTTTGTCTTATGCCTTCTGGAAAACCTTTTTTGCCGAAAAAATGCCAAAAAGCGGAGTTCGTGAAGTCAAAACCGCCGTTCGTTAATCGGTGCTTGACGCATATGCACAAAAGGAACACTTTTGCATCGTAATATTTACAGAAACGTTACAAAAACAGACTTGAATAAATTAACAATTAAATAATTAACACTATGATTTTCGCAACTGTAATGATTTTGTCGCTTACATATAGTATGGTGATGCGACGTATTGCTAAAAATTAATAAACTGATAAAAAATAAACCAATTAAAATTTACAGACATGAAAACTTTTGCAGGACTATTTGTAGGAGCATTACTGATGTTGATTTGCGTTTGCTGCTATTTGTCTACTATTATTTAAGTTGTTTGTGCTATAAAATTGCAGAATAAGTTATGGCATTTCCATATTGTTAGTGTAGCTGTAGCATTGCGGAACATACATATATATTATAATGTGTGTTTGACAATATTGCTTTAGGCAATAAATCTCATTTACGGCATCGCGTAAGCAATTGTAGCAATGCAGGTCTCATTTTTGGACACATCGGACTTGAAATAGAATACAAGCGAAACGATATCTGAATAAATTGGCAGATGCACATTGATTTGCAGTAATCAGATATTTATAGACAGTGAAGGCTTGAAGTGCGCAAGGTTAATATGTTTTTCACGATAAGCGTCACAATACAATGTGGCGACTAATTTTCTCATGAGCAGGCCCGTAGCGACAAGCTACGGGTTTTTGTATGCCAAGCGATAAAATGATTCTGGCTAATGAAGTTTTCCCGTATGTGAAATGCACATCAATGTTCAGCTATGCGATTGGTTAATGAATGTCTTTCATTAGCTCGTCATAAGCCGTATAAGTTCTTCCTTCTTCCGTCGTGAGACTTCTACAGTTGAACCGTCAGACATTACTACCTGCCCGCCGTCACCGTTTATGTATTGTTCCACATAGCGAGTGTTGATAAGGTGCGATTTGTGGATACGCAAGAATTTTCGGTCGGACAGGAGGTCTTCGTAGTTTTTAAGATTTTTCGACACTACGATTTTCTCTTTGCTGTTCATGAAAAAAATAGTGTAGCTGCTGTCTGACTCGCAACGTACAATGTCATCCACTTTCACAAAACGTATTCCATCTGAGGTTGGCAGTCCTATTTTTTCAAAACTGTTGACATTAGACAAAAGTTCATCAATGGTGTTGTTTTTTGTTTTGTCTGCTTTGTCTGCTTTTTCGATATCTATTTTAATCTTGCTTACAGCTTCGGCAAAGGCATCTGGGTCAACTGGTTTAAGCAGATAGTCCGTGGCGCTGTATTTGAAGGCTTTAAGCGCAAATTGGTCATACGATGTCACGAATATGACCTTGAAATTGCGGTTTTGTATTTGTTCCAGAAGATTGAATCCTGTCCCGTCCTGCATCTGGATGTCGAGAAACACCAAATCGGGTTTCTTCTTCTCAATTTCGTCAATGCCGCTTTTTACAGAATCGGCTTGTCCGACAATTTCAATTCCATCGCAGTATTTTTCCACATATTGGCAGATTATTTTACGTCCGCTCTCTTCGTCGTCAATGGTGATGGCTTTAATCATTGCAAGTTGTATTTGTGTGTGTGGTGAAAGTATGATAAATATTCGAATAGTTCGTATTTTTTTTCAAAATATTGTCATTTTTCCAAAGCTTTGTTAAACAAGTTTTCTGCTACGTAGTGCTTTTTATGCATTTGGTTTATTAATGGACATTTATGGATATCCCCATAAAATAAATTCTATTTTTGCGCAAAAATCTGAATCACATTGGAAGCGACACAGTTGTCATCGGCATTTGCTGAATTGAAAGGCGTAAAATCGTTAGTGAAATTATTGCAGTCGGAAAAGAATGAAGTAATATCGCTGAAAGGATTGAAAGGCTCGTCGGTGGCGATGGTGCTCGGTGCGGCTTTCCGTCAGCAGTCAGGAATGATGGTGGTGGTGGAAGGCGATATGGAGTCGGCGGCATATCTGTACAACGATTTGCAGACGCTGATAGGAAAGGCCGATGTGGAGTTCCTGCCGTCATCGTATCAGCGCTCAATGGACCACGAGCGCACCGACAGCAGCAACATACTGATTCGTACCGACGTGCTTGGCAAGGTGGCATCGGCTCAGGCGTCTATGATAGTCGTCACTTACCCTGAGGCCATTATGGAGAAGGTGATATCGCCCGACAAGTTGGCATCCAACACCTTTGTCGTAAGCAAAGGCGATACCCTGTCGCACGATTTCCTTGTTGAACTGCTTCACGATTACGGTTTTGAACGTGTCGATTTTGTTTACGAGCCAGGCCAGTATTCGGTTCGTGGCAGCATTATCGATGTTTTTTCGTTTGCCGACGAGATGCCGTTCCGTCTGGATTTCTTCGGCGACGAGGTTGACAGCATACGTTCGTTCGACATTGAGTCGCAACTGACAAAAGACACACCTGAAAAAGTAACCATCATACCCAACATCCACGACAAAGAGGTTGATGATGTTCGCATTCCGATAACCGATTTCTTTAAAGACGGCGCATCGTTCATCTTCAACGATTTGGCGGTTGTCATTGAGCGCATAAACCAGATTTGTGAAAATGCTCGCGAACGTGCCGCCGAGGAGAATGTTGAGCAGATGGCGCTTGACGGCAGGCAGTTGTATGGATTGGTTGCCACGCACACTTATGGCGAATGGGGCGGAAAAATGCTCGACAAACGTGGCAGGCAAGTTAGTTTTGACACTACCTCGCAACCGATTTTCCATAAGAATTTCGATTTGCTCACCCAAACACTCGACGAGTACACTGAAAAGGGTTACAAGATTTTCATCCTTTCTGACAATCAGGCTCAAAACGAGCGTCTGACATCCATTTTCAAGGAGCGTGGCGTAAAAAGCACGTTTACGCCAATACTCAAGACCATCCATGACGGATTCGTCGATAACGAGTTGAAAATATGTTGTTTTACTGACCACCAGATATTTGAACGATTTCATAGATATAATGTCAAGACTGGATTCAATAAGCGTGAGTCAATCACACTCGCCGAACTGAACAATCTGCACGTCGGCGACTACGTTGTCCACATCGACCACGGAATCGGCCGATTCGGCGGTTTGCAGAAGGTGGAAATCAACGGCAAGTATCAGGAATCCATCAAGTTGATTTACAAGGATAATGATGTGCTGTTTGTAAGCATTCACTCGCTTCACCGAATATCAAAATACAAAGGGAAAGACGCTGAAGTCCCTACCATTCACAAACTTGGCTCGGGTGCCTGGCAGAAACTCAAGGCTACCACCAAGAGCAAGGTTAAGGATCTGGCCACAGACTTGATAAAACTTTATGCCAAACGCAAGGCGCAACAAGGCTTCGCATTCTCGCCCGATTCGTTCCTCAATCAGCAGTTGGAGGCTTCGTTTATGTATGAAGATACCCCTGACCAACTGAAGGCGACGCAAGCCGTAAAAGCCGATATGGAAAGCACGATGCCAATGGATAGGCTGGTTTGTGGCGATGTAGGTTTCGGCAAGACCGAAGTGGCTATCCGCGCCGCATTCAAGGCTGTGGCCGACAACAAGCAGGTTGCCGTGCTTGTGCCTACAACCATTTTGGCAATGCAGCATTACAAGACTTTCAGCAGCCGACTGGCCGATATGCCTTGCACTGTCGATTATTTGAGTCGCCTGCGCACGGCCAAGGAGCAGAAAGATATTCTGAAACGTTTGGCGAGCGGCGAGTTGAATATAGTTATCGGAACACATAAACTTATCGGAAAAGACGTAAAATTCAACGATTTAGGTCTACTGATAGTTGATGAGGAGCAAAAGTTCGGTGTAGGAGTTAAGGACAAGTTGAAGCAACTGAAGGTTAATGTCGATCCTCTTACGCTTACTGCCACTCCAATCCCTCGAACATTGCAATTCTCGCTGATGGGAGCCAGGGATATGTCAATC
>CALCFP010000397.1 GCA_937900725.1 uncultured Bacteroidota bacterium
CTTCTTTATAATTAATCAGTTAAATCTGTTTATTCTATTTTTACTTATAAAAATCACATTGTCAAATTCTTGTGGATGAATATGCCAAAAGAGGACGAGAGTTTTGTGGTTTCGTATAAATTGATACCTGAAGGCGAGATTCCGGATGAGGAGTTCCAGATTGTTGGAACATTCTCTTACGCTGAATCAGACCGTACAAAGACAATCAACATTGCAGAACGTAATGTTGAGTTGGAAACATTCGACAGCGAGCAACTTACCGCACAGGCAACGCCGGAAGTCACCGAACCGGAGCCAATTGCCTCTTACACGCCAGCGTCAGAGTCGGCTTACTCGTATGAACCAGAGTCAACTGTCGATTCTTACTCTTCATCTGAAAACTCGTACACTGCTGAACCTGCATATTCATATAACGGAACAACCGAATCTTCTTATGCCGAGACATCTGAATCTTCATACGTGGAATCTTCGTATTCTGAACAGGATTATTCACAGACAGTTGCAAGCACAAGACCTAATAACAGAATGGCGTCAGTTGCCGATGATACCGACGTTCCTTCACCAGAACAAGGCGTGGCATATAGGGTGCAGATTGCGGCAGGACACAAATTGGTTGGCAAGAATTATTTCAAGCGTCTGAATATAACCGATCCAGTTCAGGTTGAAATTCATAATGGTTGGAACAAATATACAGTCGGTAATTTCGGCGAATACAAAGATGCCCGTGATTATCGCGTGTATGTTTGGAACAACACACCAATTCACGATGCATTTGTGGCCGCTTACAACAACGGTATGCGTATCACTGTGCAAGAGGCTTTGATGATTGCAAATCAAAAATGGTACAAATAGTTAATTTGAGGTAATTGGTGATAAAGAAGCGTGGTTGATGAGAAAAACACTGATTCTCATATTGGGTTTGTTTAGTAGCCTTTATGGCTTTTCTCAAGATGATGTCGATATTGATGAAGATTATCTGTCGATTCTTCTTGCTGAAGATGATGAAGAAAAATCAAGCGCTGCATTTAAACCTGTTATAGGCTTTGGAGTTGGTAACTTGTCGTTTTATGGTGATGTAACTGATTATTTCAAGTCTCCTATCAATGGCCTTACTTCTTACCGATTCCTTATCAGCCGTAATGTCAGCAAGTATTTCGATGTTGAATTTCACGGGACTATAGGCCGTGTCGGTGGTAGTTGCTATGATGCCAGCAATACTGAAAAAATCGATTTTTCGAAATTAGTAGTCAATGATAAAATAAATGCAGACAGGGTTGTTTTCTTGCGCGATAATGACGTCGACGAGATGACAAAGGTCGCAAACTTCCGTTCACAGATATTTGCAGGTGGCGTATCTGTCGCCTACAATTTTAATCATCTGCTTGAACGCAAACGTCCGATTCATCCTTATGTTTCATTAGGTGTCGAGTTCTTCCAGTTCTCATCTAAGGGCGATTTCCTGAATGCTGATAACAAGGCTTACGTATACTGGGCTGATGGTACAATTCGCAATAGCGATGGTGAAATCATTGTTCGCGATTACGACTATGAAACAGATTTGCGCAAGTTGGACCTTTATGGTTATGGCGATTATGCAAAGACTTGTGTCGCCTTTCCTGTTGATGCCGGTTTCAATGTTACAATAAGCGACCGTGTTACTTGTCGTTTCGGTTGTGCTGCGCATCTTCCATTGTCTGATTATATTGACAACGTGAAGGGGGGCAAGGGCTGGAAGAATGATATCGTACTCAACACTTACGTTTCATTGTCAGTCGATTTGTTCAGCGCCGATGATGAAATTGCCGCTGTTGAGAATTTCAGAAACTTGAAGTTTACAGTTACCGACCATTTGGATGAAGATGGAGACGGTGTTGATGACTTCAATGATGAATGCCCAGGTACACCAAAGGGTGTAAAGATAAACTATACAGGTTGTCCAGTTGATACCGATAAGGACGGAGTCCCTGATTATATTGACAAGGAGCCAAATACGCCTGTAGGTAAGAATGTCATTGTTAGTGCCAGCGGTATTCAAATGAATGACCGTCAAGTTATTATGTTGTTGTATAACCCCGATGCCGTCAAGCATAGTGAGACACGTGTATATTCTCAGACATCGGAAGCCTCTGTGTCAAGCGGTGAAAAAGTTAAGGGTGTTCCTGCCAGATTCAAGAGCGTTGACGTTAACAACGACAACTACATTGACAACAATGAATTGCAGAAGGCCATTGATGCAATATTTGAGGGTACTTCAAACTTGACGCCTGCCGATATCAACGATTTGCAAGACTTCTTCTTCGAACAGTAAAACGTAGTTATCACACATATTATATATGTAGTACGTGAATAACTATATGTTTGCCCATACATATATTATGTATGGTTTCTGGTGGATTATCGGATTTTACCCAGGCGTTCCAATTCGCGTTTTGTGTCTTTTTGCTTGATATCTTCGCGTTTGTCGAACATTTTTTTGCCTCGTGCCAGTCCAATGTTAACTTTGGCCAATCCCTTTTCGTTGATAAATAATACGATAGGTACAATGGTAAATCCCTTTTCCTTGATTTTTTTTTCCATTCGGTTCAGTTCGCGCTTGGTCAGAAGCAGTTTGCGGTCGCGGCGAGGTTCGTGATTGACGTATCCACCCATTTCATATTCAGCAATATACATATTGCGTATATATAGTTCGCCGTCTTGAAACAGACAATATGTCTCGTTTATGTTGGCCTTGCCATTGCGCAATGATTTGATTTCTGTGCCCAGCAACTGGATCCCAGCGTTGAAATCTTCAATTATCTCGTAAAGAAAATGAGCCTTTTTATTTGTGAGTTTTATATTGTTGTTCATAGCATTCTAAAAAATCAATTTGTAGCAACCTATTATTGCCCAATGCATTAGCATCATCGACAATATTGTTGTGATGGCAATGTTGCGGTATTTGTTATTACTTAAGTCTTTGTATTCCGATTTCAGGAAACAGAACAGAATGTAATATGAGTAAAGTCCGCAAAGTGTGAACAAAGGTGTCAGTTTTGGTAATAATCCAGAAAAAATTGATGTGACGAAAAATGGTATAAATGAGTATGTTATGATATATAACGAACGTAATATGCAGGACTTCAGCGAAAAATAGTGCAATATTTCATTTAGCAAAATGGTGAACAATATTCCAGACATAAAAAACAGGAAAATGTCTGGTACTAAAACGTTTAATGCAAAATCGACAAATTCTCTGAACATATATTTGCCGAATATTACGTGCCCAACAAAATCTGCAATGATAATTGCAATAATGTAAGGCAACCCAATCTTTTTGATGAGATATGATGCCTTTTTCGATTCATTGGCAAGGCGTCCTGTTTCGGCTGTCGGCTGCGAAATCAGGTCAATAGTCAGTCGCAATAATGGTTTAATGTTCATTTTCTTACAAAATCACTGCAAATTTAAACTATTTTAGCAACGCATTTAAAAAAACGTCAGGAATCAATTCATCGATTTGTAATGTCTAATTTACCTGTTATCACCATTTTAGGTCCTACCGCATCAGGAAAGACAAGTTTCGCTACTCGGTTGGCAAATTCCATTGATGCCGAAATAATCAGTGCCGACTCTCGTCAGGTATATCGCAAAATGGATTTGGGAGCAGGTAAGGACTTGTCTGATTATGAAATCGATGGCAAAGCAGTTCCATATCACTTGATTGATATTGTCGAGCCTGGATACAAGTACAATGTGTTTGAATATCAGCAAGATTTTTTCAGGATTTATGAAGATATCTGTTCGCGTCAGAAGCGCGCGATATTGTGTGGCGGTAGCGGAATGTACATTGAGTCGGTGCTGAACGGCTACAAGATGACATCGGTGCCAGTGAACGAGCCCTTGCGCGCCGAACTTGAACAGTATTCAATGGAGCAATTGGAACAGCGTCTGCGCTCTATTGAGAAATTGCACAACAATGCCGATTTTGAAACCCGTCAGCGGGCAATTCGTGCGATTGAAATTGCCGAATATCAACGTGACAATGCGGACGCCTTGCCTGATTTCCCTAAAATCGACAGCGTGATAATTGGTGTAAGTATGGACCGTGAAAAGGTCTGCCAGTCAATATATGAACGATTGAAGCAACGCTTGCGCGACGGAATGATTGACGAGGTGCAGGCATTGCTCGACAGTGGCATCGCACCCGATGACTTGATATATTATGGCCTTGAGTATAAGTTCGTTACCCAATATCTGCAAGGTGAATTCAGTTACAACTATATGGTTGAGCACCTGAATATTGCGATCCGCCAGTTTGCAAAACGGCAGATGACGTGGTTCCGCCATATGGAGCGTAACGGCGCAAAAATCAATTGGATTGACGGCGCTCTGCCTATGCAGGACAAGATAGGTTTCGCCTTGAACCTGATGCGCTCAGCCGATTCTAAAATTCAGAAGTGAAGAAGAATTCCAGACCCTTGAATTTCTCTTGTGACATTTGCAGTTCGTATGCCGATTCGGCAAGATAGACATCGCGTACCCATTTGTCCTTAGCCATTGCCTTGAACTTGCGACGCTTGAAGTCTTCCCATTCCACAGGGTCGTTAGGCTTCACCCAGCAAGCCTTGTACATACTGATGTTCTCATATCGGCATTGGGCATTGTATTCGTGCAGCAGACGGTATTCAATCACTTCAAATTGGAGTGCGCCGACCGTGCCAATCACCTTGCGTCCGTTTAATGTCATTGTGAATAATTGAGCCACACCTTCGTCCATTAGTTGGTCGATGCCCTTTGCCAGTTGCTTTGCTTTCATCGGGTCGTCGTTTTCGATGTAGCGGAACAGTTCGGGCGAGAAACTTGGCAATCCCTTGAAGTGAATTTTTTCGCCTTCGGTCAGTGTGTCGCCAATCTTGAAGTTGCCAGTGTCGTGCAGACCTATGATGTCGCCAGGATAGGCTTCCTCTACAATCGATGTCTTCTGTGCCATAAATGCAGTCGGGCTCGAGAATTTCAGTTGACGGTCGAGTTGCACGTGGTAGTAGTTGGTGTTGCGAAGGAATTTTCCGGAGCAGACCTTTACAAATGCGATGCGGTCGCGGTGGTTAGGGTCCATATTGGCGTGAATCTTGAACACGAATCCTGTGAATTTCTCCTCTTCAGGCTTGACCTCACGTTCGTTGGTTTGCGATGGCAGTGGCGATGGCGCAATGCGGATGAATGATTCCAAAAGTTCTTGAACGCCAAAGTTATACAATGCGCTTCCGAAGAATACGGGAGCAATTTTCGCTTCGCGGTAAAGATTCTGGTCAAAGTCGGGATAGACGCCCTCTATGAGTTCCAGGTTATCGCGCAGTATTTGTGCGTTCTTGCCCATTTTGCGTTCAAATTCAGGGTCGTTCAAGTCCTTGAATTCCTGTGGCTCCTCGGCTTTAGTCTTGTCGTTGCCAGAGAAATAATACATTTTCTTGTCGAAGATGTTGTAGACGCCTTGCAGACGTTGTCCCATGCCTACAGGCCAACTTAACGGGTGGACGTGTATTTGCAGTTGGCGTTCAATCTCGTCGAGCAGGTCGAAGGGATCGCGCGCCTCGCGGTCCATCTTGTTGATGAAGGTGAAGATCGGGATGTGCCGCATGGCGCAGACCTTGAACAGCTTGCGCGTCTGCGGCTCGATGCCCTTGGCGGCGTCGATGACCATGACGGCGCAGTCGGCCGCCATCAGCGTGCGGTAGGTATCCTCGGAGAAGTCCTGATGGCCGGGGGTATCGAGGAT
>CALCFP010000398.1 GCA_937900725.1 uncultured Bacteroidota bacterium
TCATAGCCTCTTTGCCAGCAAGACCCACCCAAAGTTGTGTGCCTACCCCGCTCAAAGCGTGGATGCAGGCGCCGAACGACCATACACCTATGGCGCAGAAATAGCCCCATTTGGTTCCCAGTTTGTCGACAATGCGTCCGATGAAGAGCATTGAGCAGGCGTAAAGAAGTGAGAACCAGCCTGTAATGTTGCCGTAAGTGGCATCGGACCAGTGAAATTCAGGCGCAATAAAGTCGTTGTATGTCAGCGACAGGACTTGACGGTCGAGGTAGTTGACTGTGGTTGCGAAAAACAGAAGGGCGCATATCGTCCAACGGTAGTTGCTCATTTTGTTGTTTGAAGTCATATCGGTTTGTTTTTAGTTGTTACTACTTTTAAGTTGCGGTATTTCAGTTGGTTGTCAGTCTTTGGAGTCGTTTTGGCCTATGTCATCTTTCTATGTTTTATGTTTGTTTTTATGTCATTTACGGTAGTAGTCCACGTTTTCCTTTATAATTATGTCGATAGGACTGTAGTTGTTCCTTTGCAGGATTTCCTTGTTGCCTGCGACGTAGTTGAAAAGCCTCATTACTGCCTTGTACGACTGCTCGTCGGGGCGTTGGTTCAGCAGAAAACTGATGTTGCCTCTTTTCAGGTGTTCAATGTTGTCGTTCAGCAAGTCGTAGCCGATGATGTTGCAATGCTCAATGTGCTTTTCCTCGATATATTTGGCCAGCACGAATGACCTTGAGTTTGGCACGAAAATGTTGTTTTGTGCCTGTGTCAGCGCCTGACGCATCGAAGCGTCGGGCTCGTTTGGGTCGCGCAGGTCGATTTCAATTGTCGTGAATTTGACATTTGCGCTACCGAACCCGTTGACGAACCCCTTGATTCGCGATTCGATATGTTCGGAAAATATCTTTTTGGCGCTTTGCTTCACAATCATCACCGACTTCGAGTCGCCTAAAGTCTGTTGCATCAGCCTTGCGCCAATCATTCCGCTTTGATAGGCATCTTGTCCGTAGTAGCCGATGCTGTTGGCGCCGTCAAGGTTGATGTCGATGAACACGTACGGAATCTGCAGTTTGTCGAGATCTTTTGTGAACTTGAGTGACTGTTCCTTGAAGGCGGGGCAGAGGATTACGCCGTCGGGTTGCGAGTTGAGCACTTTGCCCGTGGCTTCGGTGAACGATTGGCAGTCGGTGGCGTTGTAGAAGTAGTGGTCGAGTCGGGTGTTGTATGCCGACAGTTCCTTTTCGGCAATGTTGATGCCGTCGACGGGCTTTTGCCAGTATGGGTTGTTGTCGCTCGGGCCAGGAATTACGATTGCGAAAACTGCCGTCTTGCGCGACGACAGCGCTTTTGCCAAAAGATTCGGCGTGTATCCGAACTCGTTGACTATCTGCATTATCCGCTCGTATGTCTCTTTTTTGACTTCGCCACGGTTGTGCAGTACACGGTCAACAGTGCCTATGGAAACACCTGCCTTGAGCGCTATCTCTTTGATTCCTACTTTCTTGTTGTCGATTGTCATTATTCCGTGTACGTTAACGGAATACAAAAGTATAACAATAGATGAAAATAGAAAATAAAGCACCGATAAAAAATCGGTGTGCTATTGGCTGTCGTGCTTTATTTTATTTTAATGTTTCCCTTTAAAGAGAAATCGTCAGGGGTGAATTCGTATATCAAAAGCGTGTAATTTCCTTTGTTTAACGGACCTATTTTGAATGAGTAGTCAAAATTGCAGATGCAATTGGCAAGGCCACCATCAGCAGTTACTTGAACCTTGACTGTGTCGCCGTAAACCTCGCAGTTGGCATCAATACATTCTGCATCGCAAGCCCAAACTAAATAGGACACATATATGCTTGCGTAGTTGTCTGTGACATCAATTTTCAGCCTGTCGTTTACATCTTTTTTTGAGTTGCTTTGTATTGGAGTTTTGCGGTTGTTCGATGCAATTCCGTCATGCAGGCAATCTGATAAATATGTGTCAGATACTTGGCAGTTGTTGTTGTCTACGAAAGTAATGTTTTCACTTTCATTGTCGTTGCCACACGATGCGAGGAGCAGGGTGGCCAGCAGTAGGGTGTAATTGAATTTTTTCATTTCATTATTGTTGTTTGTGTGGCGAATTTATGATTTTTCTTCTGCTGTGAAAACATTTCCCGTTGAATATCGTTTAATTTGCCTGTCATAGAAATACAGTATGCGTAGAAAAATATTGATAGCAACATTGCTGATAGTCGCCTTTGCCTGCAAGGCGCAAATTCCGTCGGGCTATTACAGCACGGCGGAAGGCAAGGAGGGGGCGGAACTCAAATCGGCGCTATACAATATAGTCAAAGGCCACAAGCAATATCCGTACACATCGTCAAACGGCACCGACGTGTGGGACATTCTGAAGGAATCCGACCGCGACCCCGACAATCCAGCCAACGTCATTCTGCTTTACACAGGAATGAGTGTCGATGCCAGCCAGGAGTACAACGACGGCAAAGGGTGGACCCGTGAGCACGTGTGGGCGAAGGTGCACGGCGGATTTGGCACGGAGCCAGGTGCGGGAACCGACGCCCATCATCTTCGCCCAGTGCATACCGAAATAAATTCGGCCCGCAGTAGCCGTTGGTTTGCCGAGTGCTCGGTTCCAGTGTATTTCAACGGTCAACCCACAGGATGCTACAAGAGCGACAGCGAGTGGCTGTGGAAACCGCGTGCCGAAGTGCTAGGCGACGTGGCGCGGATGATTTTCTATATGGCGACACGTTACGAGGGCGAAAACGGCGAGCCCGACCTTGAGATAGTGGATTACATCCCGAAGGGCGACAATTCCACTGCGCCTGTATTCGCAAAACTCTCCGACTTGCTGAAGTGGAATATGTTGGACCCTGTCGATTCATTCGAAATGAACCGTAACAATGTGGTTTTCAGATATCAGAAAAACCGAAACCCGTTTATCGACCATCCTGAATACGTGAATATGATATGGGGGCCAGGCTCGGGCACGCCAATGTTCACATCGGCGCCAGTGCTTGACGCAGTTGTCGGACAGCCGTATCAGTGCGGTTTGTCGGCCTGCACAATGGACTCGTCCGACATCACTTTCAGAATCAGGCAGGCGCCCGCGTGGCTGACGATTGCCGATTACGGCGACGGAACGGCCCTGCTTTCGGGCATCCCCAGCGACGACGACACGGGCGACTACATTGTCACCGTTGAGGCGATTTCGGCAAAAAAACAGACTGCCGAACAGCAGTTCTATGTCAGTGTCGAGTGGCAGACAGGCATCACCGCATCGACAACCGACAACCTGCAGATAACGCAGGACGGCGGAATGCTGTACATAAAAGGCTGTAATGCAGTGTCGGCGCAGATATTCGACATGTCGGGAAATATGCGCAGAAGTTGCGCCAGCGTGAGTGAAATCGACATTTCGGCACTTGCTCCAGGCGCATATCTTTTGGTGATCGACACAGAAAATGAAAAAAAATCGCGACTCTTTATTATTGAGTAGCAATTTGTTAATTTCGCGCCCGCTTTTCCGTGCAAAAAAATCAAATTTAATGTGCAACCATTTCAAGGTTGAGGCATCTATAGAGAGTGAAAAAATTATTTAGATTGATGAGAAAATTATTGGTGCTGTTGGCATTGTCAGTGCTGACGGCAGAAACGACAACTGCTCAGACATTGGCGGTTGTGTCGCCACAAGGCAAGTATACCATAAGTGGCACAGTGACAGATGCTTCGACAGGTGAGGAACTGATTGGCGCTACAATTTACATCCGTCAGACGGCCAGCGGAACCGTAACCAATTCGTACGGATTTTACAGCATAACTCTTCCAGCGGGCGACTATGACTTGATGATAAACTTTTTGGGTTACTCGCCTTTGGAGAAACACGTCGGGCTGACTCAAAACCTGAAACTGAATTTTGTGCTTGAGCCCGAAAACACGCAATTGGCGCAAGTCGATGTGAAGGGCGAGAAACTCAACCGCAACCTGACTTCAGCCGATATGGGAATGGAAAAACTCCAGATAAAGACTATCAAGCAGATACCAGCGCTTTTCGGCGAGACCGATGTCATCAAGAGCATTCAGTTCCTGCCAGGTGTCGGCTCGTCGGGCGAGGGATTCATCGGCTACAATGTGCGCGGTGGCGGAACGGGACAGAACCTTATGCTTCTCGATGAGGCCACGGTCTACAATGCGGCACACTTGGGCGGGTTCTTCTCGGTGTTCAATAACGATGCGCTGAAGGACGTGCAGTTCTACAAGGGTGGCATACCAGCCGAGTTCGGCGGTCGGCTCTCGTCGTTGCTTGATGTCAGGATGAAGGAAGGCAACACGCATAAGATAGGCGTTGAGGGTGGAATAGGCCTGCTATCGAGCCGAATAACCATTGACGGGCCTATCAAGGACGACCGTTGCACATTCCTGTTGTCGGGGCGTCGTTCGTATATGGACTTGTTCTTCCCGCTTTACAAGGATATGCCCGACAACACCACAATGTATTTCTACGATATGAACGCCAAGATCAACTACCGCATCAACGACAACAACAGGGTGTTTGCTTCGGGATATTTCGGACGCGATGTAATGAAGTTTGTCGACGAGTACATTATGGAGTACGGCAACCGCACGCTTACCACACGCTACAATCACTTGTTCAGCGACAGACTATTCTCTAACTTGTCGCTCATCTATTCCCATTTCGATTATGTAATGGGAATGTCGGGAACCAAGTGGGTGTCGGCAATCCGAGATTGGTCGGCCAAAGGCGATTTGACGTTCTTCGCCAATCCGCATAATACCGTCAAGGGCGGAATGCTGTTCACGTATCACAAGTTTTCACCGTTCATAATTGAGACATCCGACAAAAGTCCCAGTTATGTGAAGCCAGAAGAGCACCATAACCGCTCGTTTGAGTATGGAGCCTATCTGTCAGACAATGCAAAAATAGGCGAACGGCTTACGCTTGATTTCGGACTGCGTTTCTCGGCATTGCAGAATAGGGGCGCGGACGACCAGGTCGTTTTAGACGATAACTATGAGGTTGTCGATTCGATTCATCACGGCAAGGGAACCTACAACACCTACAACGGGTTCGAGCCAAGGTTTTCGGTCAATTTCCGCGTAAGCGAGACCGCAAGCATAAAGGCCAATTACCAGCAGACATACCAATATGTCCACTTGGCAAGCACCACAATGTCGCCGTTGCCTATCGACACTTGGTTCAGCAGTAATCCGAACATCAAGCCCGAAAAGTGCCGAATGGCGTCGGTGGGCTATTTCCAGAATTTTCTCGACAACGAATATGCTTTCTCGGGCGAGGCTTACTACAAGCGGATGTACAATTTGGCCGATTTCAAGGACCACGCCGATGTTATGGTAAGCAACGACATTGAAAGGCAACTTCGCATTGGCAATGGCTATTCCTACGGATTCGAGTTTCAACTGAAAAAGCAGGAGGGCCGATTCACGGGTTGGCTGAGTTACACTTACTCGCGCACATATTCAAAGATTGAAGGCATCAACGACAACAAGTACTACCCTTCAAACTACGACAAACCACACGATTTGTCAGTGGTCGCTTCGTACGACGTTCTGCCACGTCTGCACTTGTCGCTCAATTGGGTTTACTCAACGGGCGTGCCACGGACTATGCCTACAGGACGGTTTGAATATGGCGGTGTGGTTGCGCCTATCTATACCGAGCGAAATGCCTTGCGCTTGCCAGATTTCCATCGACTTGACTTTTCCGCCACTTTCGACTTCAAGCCAAAGGAACGCAACGGGAAACCGTGGTTGGAACATAACCTGAATTTGTCAATCTACAACCTGTACAACCGACACAACGCGTCTAGCATTATGTTTGAGCAGGACGAAAACGACCCTTCAATTGTAAGGGCCGAAAAACTCTATATGTTCGGTCTGTTCCCATCAGTAACCTATAACTTTAAATTTTAGTGAGTATGAAAATCGATATATTTAAAATCAGTCTGTTGTGTGTTGTTTTCGGATGCGCTTGCACCGAAGGCATCGACATAGACCTTAACGAAGGTGAAAACAACCATTTGGTGGTCGATGGCGAAATAACAAACCTGCCCAAGGCCCACAGCGTGAGG
>CALCFP010000399.1 GCA_937900725.1 uncultured Bacteroidota bacterium
GTGCGGACATCCATACGGTCCTGACCGACATACAGAACGCCTGCTTCGGCTATTGTTCCGTCAGGATTGAAAATGTCGATTGTCTCAAGTTTGTGTGTCTGTCCAAGAGCATAGTCGTTTGCATCGTGCGCAGGAGTAACTTTCAAGCAACCTGTACCAAATTCGATATCTACATAACGGTCTTCAATTACAGGAATCACACGCCCAACCAATGGGACAATGACCTTATGTCCGCGCAACCATTGGTTTTTCGGGTCTTTAGGGTTGATGCACATTGCGGTATCGCCCATAATTGTCTCGGGACGTGTTGTTGCAACAACTGCGTAATATCCCTTTTCGTCCTTGTGCAATATTTCGCCTTCAGCGCCTGTCGGCTTTACCGGATTTTCAGCGGCATCGGCGACATAGTAGCGCAAGTAGAAAAGTTTGCTCTTCTCTTCACGGTAGATAACCTCCTCGGTACTTAATACGGTTTGCGCCTTTGGATCCCAGTTCACCATGCGCAAGCCACGGTAAATCAGGCCTTTCTTATACAAATCGACAAACACCTTCAGCACTGACTCGCTACGCAGTTCGTCCATAGTGAACGCCGTACGGTCCCAGTCGCACGAGGCGCCAAGTTTTTTCAGCTGCTCAAGGATTACACCTCCGTGCTCCTCTTTCCATTCCCAAGCGTATTTCAGGAATTGCTCACGGGTGAGGTCACGTTTCTTGATGCCTTCCTTTGCAAGTTTGTTCACAACCTTTGCCTCGGTTGCTATTGATGCGTGGTCGGTGCCAGGCACCCAGCAGGCATTCATGCCCATCATACGGGCACGGCGCACCAGAATATCTTGAATTGTATTGTTGAGCATATGGCCCATGTGCAACACGCCTGTCACATTTGGTGGCGGGATGACAATGGTATATGGCTTACGTTGGTCTGGAGTTGAATGGAAAAACTTGTTGTCCATCCAGAATTTGTACCACTTTTCTTCGGTGGCTGCAGGATTGTAATGTGTGTCAAGTTCCTGTTTCATTTCTGTTTTGTTTAATTCCCTTAAAAAGAATTGCAAAAATAGCAATTGCCATTAGCCGACAAGCAAATAATTTGAAAATGTTGTGTTAATTGATGAATAACGGCTAGTGGCGCAGCCCTAAAATCGACATTTTTGGCGCGAATCGCATTTTTATGAAAAAAAAATCCGTTTAATAGTGCAACCTTTATGTCGAAAGTGCATCTATAGAATGTAAAATTTAAATTTTGAGAATATGAAAAGAAAACTTTTATGGGCATTTGCCGCATTGCTTTCAGTTGGCACACTTACATCGTGCGAAGAAGATGACGACCATTTGCGCAACAGAACCGAAGACGACATTGAGTGGAACACAAAAGAAGTGACAGTAAGATCTGGCGATTGGGAGTATGTAAATGGAAGCAGAAACTGCAACAGTTACTACTATGCCGATGTTAAAGTGTCGGACCTGAATAAGGAAAAATGCAAAGGGGGCATCATCTGCTGTTACCTGTACGACGATGATGTTCAGACACAGCTGCCTTGCACTCGCTATTTCAACACAGACGGCGAGGAGTGGTCACGCACCATCGACTACGATTTCTACAAGAATGGCGTCACGTTCTATGTAACCGAAAGCCGCGACAGCCTTAGTCAGCCTGAAAGAATGGAATTCAGAATCGCATTCATCTATTAGTATTGGGGGTGATTGTACCCTGCAACACGCTTAAACAATACAGGATAAAATTAACATTTCTGCCAATTTTTGCCCAATGGAATGGCTCCATAGATAGTGAAAATTGGCAGATTTTATTCTGTAAAATGCCTGTTAGAAATTCATTTCCTGCGCCAAACAGCAAAATCGGGACGCAAGACCATCAAGAAAGAATAGGCGTAATCGAAGACGGAATTGTCAATGTCGAAATAGCCGCGCGCACACAATCCCATTGTGAAATAATCGGTAAAATCCTTTGCAAGATTCATTTCACAAGTCAGCATATTGCGCTTGAGTTGGTTGTCTTCAGGATTGACCGACTGACATTGGTACATCTTGTTGCCCTGCGTTGAAAGGAACTTGTCGGCATACCAATAGCCTGCGCTTACATAACTTTTGCCGTGGCCCAACTTCAACTCCGACAACACTCCCCATCCATCATTGTACAAGCTTTCGGGAGTTGGTGAATTGTCCATAAAGCCAAGCACTTGCGATTCGGCGCTCATGCAATCGACAAATCCGTCGCCCTTAACCGACAAACGCAAACCTGCCGACATGTTGTAAAGCAACTTCATATGAGTTGAATCGTCGGTGTCAATCTGGCCACCCATATGATAGATGCACATGCTGGCTGGCAAATCCAACTTGACACGGCCTGATTCCAACACCTTCCAATCGAGCGAAAAACCGCCGAAAATCTTCTCTTTCTTATTGTCGCCGAAAAAGATGAAATCCTGCCAATCGACCCACACATCGGCAAAAAGACGGTCGGTGTTGTAGACTATC
The DNA here is from genome assembly GCA_937900725.1 of uncultured Bacteroidota bacterium. GTDB lineage: Bacteria > Bacteroidota > Bacteroidia > Bacteroidales > SZUA-534 > RUG13583. The sequence goes on from CALCFP010000399.1 coordinate 2,497, forward strand.
TGCATTCCGTTCTCGTAATTGTTCACAAGTTGACGCTCGCGGTCCATTATCGGGTCGGGCATTCTGTGAAACGATGCTCCATCGATAGTTCCCATTGTGACAGCTAGATTGTTGGTGTGCCAAGTGACCGAATAGACAGGCACGTAATCGGAGAATTTGTCGAGCCCGGAATATTTGGTCAGCCTGATACCTGCCTTCGCCTTAATTGACGGTGTGAAATGGTATTCGAACGCAGGCTGAAGATTGTAGCCTATGAGCGTGTATCCTTTCACTACAGGTCCAAAGAACTCGTTGTTCCACAGAAAATTGTAGTTGTTGATAGTCAGATGCAAGGCCGACGAGTCGGACAACATCAAGC
>CALCFP010000400.1 GCA_937900725.1 uncultured Bacteroidota bacterium
TTGGCTTGTTTCTTTGTGGCAACGAACAGAATCTTGCGGCCTGCATAAGCAAGCTGCCTCATAATGTCTGCTGCCTCATCTATCTTTACAACAGTTTTGTGCAGGTCGATGATGTGGATTCCGTTTTTCTCCATAAAGATGTATGGAGCCATAGCTGGATTCCATTTTCTTTTCAGGTGGCCAAAGTGTGCACCTGCGTCCAATAATTCTTGAAAATTAACTCTAGACATTTTTAAATTTTTTTCGTTTACATTCTTGTTGTAAAAGCAATCGTTAAGTAGTTCTGCGGTTTCAGAAGTCTTAACAATTTAGATACTAAACGATATTCTCGTGCAGCATCATTAACGCTTACTGAACTGGAATCTCTTGCGAGCCTTCTTCTGACCAGGTTTCTTACGCTCAACCTCACGTGGGTCGCGGGTAACAAATCCAGCTGCCTTCAGTGGCTTGCGGTTGTCAGCGTCGAGTTTCATCAGGGCGCGGGTGATTCCAAGACGGCAAGCCTCTGCCTGTCCTTTTACACCGCCACCGTCGATGATGGCCTTAACGTCGAACTTTCCGTTCAATGACAACACGCCGAATGGTTGCATTACAATGTATTGCAAAGTGTCAACAGGAAAATATTCCTTTATGTCTTTGCCGTTGATTGTTACATTGCCTGCACCTTGGCTCAAGTAAACGCGTGCGATAGCGGACTTTCTACGTCCAACTGCATTAATAACTTCCATTTTACTTGATTGAATTTAGGTTAATCAATTCAGGCTTTTGAGCTTCGTGTGGGTGGCTCTCACCTGCATATACAAAAAGATTGCGGTACAAAGCTGCGCCAAGCTTGTTCTTTGGCAGCATGCCTTTTACTGCTGTTTCTACCATTGCGATTGGGTTCTTGACCATCAATTTCTCTGCAACGATAGTGCGTTGTCCACCTGGATAACCAGTGTAGTGTGTGTACTCTTTACCTGCCCACTTGTTGCCTGTAAGCTGAACTTTGTCAGCGTTGATGATGATGACGTTGTCACCGCAGTCAACGTGAGGAGTAAAGTTGGTCTTGTGCTTACCTCTCAATAGGAAGGCAGCACCTGAGGCAAGACGGCCTAAGACTTCGTCTTTGGCGTCGATAACAACCCATTTCTTTTCTACGGTTGCCTTGTTTGCCGAGATTGTCTTTAAACTAAGTGTGTCCACTCTAATCCTAACTTTTTAATTAATAAATAAATACTCTCCACATTTCCCCAAATGTGGACTGCAAAAATACAATTTTATATCAAATGCGCAATCATTATCAACATCATTTTGTTGATATGAGTTTGTTGTTGATTCTTAATGTGTTAATGTCGTGCGTGTTACGTAATTCCATTTGTGCCCGCATTTTTTTGCCTTGAGGAAATGTCATTTTTTGCTGATGTCGCCTGAAAAACCGATTGCATTTGTGGGGCTAATCGTGGTCGATGATGATTTTTTGCGACTTGAATTGTCCGTTGTGGATGATGCGGTAGAAATACACGCCTGAACTGTACCGGCTTATGTTGAAGGCGTGGCTGTTGAATCCTGTGGTGGCCGGCCCGTCGTAGAGAGTGCTGATGAATTCGCCTTTGGAGTCGAGCAATTCAATCTTGACATCATGGTTGTCAGGTACTATGAAACCTATTTCCAACTTGCTGCTTGCCGGATTCGGTTTTGGGGTGCATGCTGTGAACTCGTTGTTGTTCAGTATTATGCAGTATTCGTTGTCGGATGGTTCCTCATCAGCAAAACGGCTCGATGGCTGTGCTGACACGCAGATGTATTCCAGTCTTGAAGGCATGGCTTCGCCAATGTTGGCGCCAAATTGGTATTGCAGTATCTTGTTCTCCTTGATAGTGTCGGATATGGTCTCGCAAATATGATGCCCTATATTGTCGTGCCATTCTATGTCGATGTCGGCAATGTCGAAGTTGCTACGGTTGGCAACTACTGCCTTCACGCTTATGAAGCCGTTGCTTGTCTCGGCGGATGCCGACACTAGAGTGATGTCGCTGTGCGGGTTGAGGGCCGTCACGGTTCGGGTTGCCGTGTCGGCGCAATTGTCGTTTCTGGCTATGAGTTGCACATTGTAGTCATCTTCATAATTATATGTGTGGCAGGCATCGGCCTCGGTTGATTGCTCGCCGTCGCCGAAATGCCAGATGTAGTTGTCGGCTTCCTCGCTGTTGTTGATAAATTCAGCCTCGAATGGTACAGGCCCGCGTGTCTGCAAAGTGTGGAACGATGCCGATGGCGTGTTGTGTACGTTGATTGTTGTGTCGAATGAATTGGTGCATCCCATGCTGTCGATAATGGTGAGCATGACCTTGTGCTTCCCGTTGGTCGCAAATTGGTGCCTGATATGAGTTCCATTCTCGGCAGGCAAAGTGTCGTCTATGTTCCAGATCCACGCTGACGTCTTGCTCCTCGGCTCGTTGTTAGAGCCTGTCAATGTCGATGCCTGCCCATTGCAGATGTCGTTTGCAATGATTGCCGGCCGTGGTCTTGGTCTTATGTTGATGTCTTTGCTGACTGACGATGTGCAGTTGTTTGCTATCTGATTGGCGGTGAGTGTGATGATATATATACCCGTGTCGTTGAACGTGGTGGCCGGGCTTCTTTGCGATGAGAACTTTGTGGTGTCCTTTGTCCAGATGTAGTTTGTTGCAAGTCCGAAGGCCACGTTTGTCTTGTTGGTGAAATATATTGGCGTGTTGATGCAGGCGGGGCTGTAGGGGAAATCGACTTTCGGCCCTTGCTTTACATTTATTGTGCGGTTCAGCGTGTCAGTGCAGCCATGGGCTGTGGTTACTGTCAGGCTGACATTTTGCTCGCCGTATGTGTTGTATGTTGTCTGTGGGTTGCGCTCGGTGTATGTGGTGTCGTTCATTGTCCACAGCCACGAACTGATGTAACTGTCGGCTGTGACGCTATGATCGGTAAACTGTGTGCTTGTGAAAGAACAGCATTGGGTAGGCGCGAAATCGGCTTTAGGCAGAGAGTCGATGTGGACAATCTGCTTGAGCACGTTGTTGCAACCGTTTGAACACGTTATGGCAAGTTGCAGACTGTAGTTGCCACTATATTTATATGTATGTGTAGGGTTTGTAATGTTCGATGTTGTCCCGTCGCCAAAAGTCCACTCATATGTGTTTATGGCGCTGTTGTCGTTGCTGTGCGACTTGTCTGTAAAGTCGATGGCCCGTGTTGCGCAAGGCGCACTAAAGGTGAAATCGGGTGTTGGGGCGATGCCTACAACGTTGATGTATGCGCTCTTGCGAGCCTTGCAACCAATAGAGTCGGTTGTTGTCACTGCGTATGAGCCAGATTCTTTCACTGCTATGTGGTCTGCCGTTGTCCCGTCTGACCAAAGGTATCCAACAGTCTCTTCAAAGCCTGTCTGCAGGTAGATGTTGTTGCCCACGCAGGCTGGAATGGTGTCGTTGCCAAGCGAGACGCGGTTGACGTACGTATCCACGCTTACGGAAATAGTATCGCTAGTCCATTCATACCCAGCCGTGTCGGTGATGACGACCCAATATTTGCCTTCCTCGTGTATTTTCAGTGTTTTGTCGGCCGAGCCATCGCTCCACAGGTAGTAGTAAGGGCCAGAAAGATCAGGGTTCCAGGTAATGGTGTCGCCAAGGCAGATGGTTGTGTCGGAGAACCTTTTTCCGAAAACGACACGGGTCTCAAGTGTTCTGGTGAATCCGAAAGTGTCAACGACGGTGACAGAATAGAGTCCAGGTTTAGAGAAAGACCTAACGGAATCAGAAGAACCGTCGTTCCACTTGTATGATACGAATTGCGGGTCGGAAACGTTGATGGAGACGGAGTCGTAAGCCACGATGAATGGACTCCAATCGAAGTGAGTCGAGTACTTGTCACGAAGGTAGTTCATTACCATTAAGGAGTCCTTATTATTAAGGTAGTTATTGAAGATGATAATTTCTGCAATTTCGCCATCAAGAGACAAAGATCCATTTGGAGGTGTTGTGCCATTGGAGTTGTTATATCCACCGATAAGGAAATTGAAAGTACTGTTCATATCAACGGCGTTGGTATTGAACTCGCCAAGTTGGTTGCCGTTGGCAATAAGTGAGCAGACGGATGAATCGGGGTTGTGGAAAGCTTGTAATACCTTATAATCACCGAAATCCAGAGGCTTGGATAATGTTGAGTTGTTGTAGATAAAACAAATATTATTTTCATAAAAGACGGCGTATCTTAAAGAGGAAATCGCCGTCTTGCTTTTAGCCACAAAACAACCATTTTTCTTGTTGCTTTTCCCGACAATGAATATAGAAGTTCCGTTAGGTCCTAAGTCGCAAATGTCCCCGCCGTTCAAGTAGTCATTTCCATCGAATACCATTGTTGGATTGCCGTTAAGTGCATTATCAAATAAAGTTGGTTGTGCATCATTTGATGTTTGAATGACATTGAACCCATTTCCGCTCTTGTCATAAAGCGTGTCCACATGGTTGTCGGCTGTAAGATGCACACTGTCGGCTGAGAACCAGGCCACAAGTCCGTTGATGCCACGTATCTCGTCAGCCGTCTGTGCATTGACAAACAACGCCAAAAACAAAAAAGCCAGTGTGAACAGTCTCTTCATTTGTCCAGTATAAACCCCAAAGATATATTATTTCGGGGCTTGTGGAGTGAGGTTTTGATATATGCTTGTATTTTAACCACGAATTACACTAATTGACACGAAACTAACTATGCTTTATAACCACGAATTACACTAATTAGCACGAATGTTTTTTTCGTGGTTGGTCAGTTTTTCGCTATTCTTTGCAGGAAAATGTCCAATAGCCTTATAGTCGCTTGTGACTGTAATTTCGGATGTGAAAGAAAATGTATGTATTGATATTTCTTGTACAGCAATATATAGAAGCGTAGCAATACGGGATTCAGTAATTCCACACTAATAGGTAGTGTAAACGAAATATAACTCTGCTTCTCTGTGTGTTTCTTATTCATAGGTGCAGATGAAATACCGTCCCCCATAGGTCTAAAATGGGCCTTATGTTTATTCATTCGATAACACAACGCATTGGCAATCTTCCACAATCCTGATATGGTAATGGCAGTGATGGGGTATTCCTGTATGTCTTGAGATGAATAAAGTTCCATCTGTTCCGAAATCGGTTTGACAGAACTATAATCTTTTGTTATGCCATATTTTTTTAAAAATGGTAGCAACGATTCCAATGCATCCAAACATAAACCTCCAGCCCGAAATCCGTCTATGGATTGCTTAACACCCGCATCTGTAAGTATGGAATTGAGTATACGAACCGAATCGGCAAATAGCCTGTCTTTTGTCGTATCATCTACATCTTCTATTTTATAGTACCGTGTATTTGAAAGATTCCATTGGTTTTCTGACTCGTTATACTGAGCATCAAGCCAATGTGGATGAAGATGATGACATAAAATATGCCCTTGTTGTACAATCTGTTTCAATTGACTACGAATATGCCGATAGTCTCTTTTTATCTGTGAATAGGTGTCTTGTATGCCTTCCATACGGGCAAGATATGTTGTGTCAACAAAGAAGATAGCCTGTTGCTTGTGTTTCGCCAATATGTCTAGAAGCATATTGGTCGGCTTTATAAGGCAATTATCAATAGTACCTGATTTTGTACCAAGAAATAATTCATAATCGAATGTCAGCAATACACCCATTATTTTGATTTTTTTACTTCCAAACCTTTAAGATTGATAAAAGAACAATCCTTGCCTGTAAGTATGGATTTACAACGCATGGCAAAAGTTATTATATAATATTTTATGGGATGTATGATTTTTATGAAATGGTAGCCGTATTCAATTTCACCACCTAATTTCAGTTTGAAATTTTGAATTCTTGATAATTTATCATTCTCAGATAAATTTAAACGATATCCACCAGGATAATATTTTTCAATGCCTTTATTTTTAAATTTTAAATATGACTGCCAATACAAATATTTATTGGACCCTTTGAATCCTGTACTATAGTTATATCCAGAATACAAATAATAGACATTCTTTTTGTCATATAAGAAAAACATTGAAGAGTCTGTTTTATCATTGATTACAGAAATGCCAATTAATACATTTTCCCATAATATATTCAAATAAGATTTCAAGTAGTTTTTATCTAAATATTCAATATTTTCCCGTTCTCTTGTTTTTTCATAGCATGTCCAAAACTGATCAATATAGGAGGTGGAAAACATTACTTGTACACCTATCTTTTCTGCTTTTTTTATGTCTCTTCTTGTGTTTTCATTACATTTTTTATACAAATCAAATGCTTCATGCTTCAAATTCGTTTGTATAATACCAAATGGATAGATAAAAGAATTTTGGGGAATTGCTTTGAATACAACAATATGACTTGGTGGAAACATAACATCCACTATGTTCCGCATTTTTAAGAATGTATGAAACTCATCAAGAAATTGTTTTTCTTTCTCTACCGAAAGTCTATTCCCATTTTTATCTAATGGAGCATACAAGTAATCTCCCTTTCGGAAATAATTCATTGTATAAACTGTAAAGGGAACTACATTTAATTCATCATCAACGCACAACAGATACTGTTTCTGATGTAATTGTTCCTCTACAGTTTTCCATTTATCCCAAAAGAAAATTGGAAAATCGTCTTGGCAAGAAGTTATTTCGTGTATTGAATTAATGATTTTCATTATTGTAATACAAACTTTGTAAGTCTGGATATTTTTCTAGCAACGCTTTATCTATAGCTCGTGTATCTCCTATTACTCGTGCTGGCTGTCCTCGCAAAATAGAATAATCAGGGAATTCACCTTTTACATACGAATATGCAGACACAATACAACCTTTGCCTATCTTTGTGTTTGGCATAATTACAGAATGAGGTCCTATATATGTATTTTCCCCAATATATACCGAGCCGACAAGTTTTGTTTCTTCAGTTAAAGAAAACCGAATTGAATTATGAGTCGAATGGGTTAAAATGCTTGTGTGATTTGTTATTTCAACATTATCGCAGATTGTCAAATGTGCATTTTTGCCATCGATATAATTAAAATGACCTATAAAAACATTTTCGCCTATATATAAATTTTCCCCATCTTGAGAAATGTGCGTCATATTACTAACGCCTGTATGTTTACAAAAAACACCATTTGCATTCATCCAACCGCCAATTATCTCTGGCTGAATACGCTTTAGAAAAAGATATCTGAATTTTTGTTTTATCCGATGCAACATATTAACATAATATTTTTGAAACAAAGTTAGTATAATTCATTTGGGCTTCGTAATTGTTTTTCCAAAATTCATATGCCTTTTTTCTATATGCCATTTGTTGTCCTGATGGCGACATCAAATAATTATCTAAAAGCTGGGCTGTAACATTTATATCAAAATCCCTTTCTATTAAGAAACCTATATGATTATTAACGGCTTCCGAAGTTCCTCCAACATTAGTTGCAACAACTGGAATGCCCGCTGATAAAGCCTCCATTATACTTACAGGGATTCCTTCATTATCGCTGACATTTATAAATAAATCTATATGGTTTTGAGCATAGTAATCCAACAAACAATCATTGGAAACCATACCTTTTAATTCATATTTTAACTGCGGATACTGTCGTTCTATCGTTTCATAAATCTTTTTCATACACTCCTTGTATCCAGCTCCAAAATGTATCCACGTTATATTATTAACTTTCATTTTTGAAAGTATTTCTACTATAAGATGTACTCGTTTCATAGGGTTAATATTACTGCAACTGCAAATCACAAACTCATCGTTTGTTTTATGTAGCAATGGAGTCCTGTCGTTGAATTTTCCCAATCGTGAAACGACAACTTTTTCAGTCAAGTCTTTATTCAAATATGTCTCAAAAGCCTTTTTACCTGCGTCGGAAATTGAAATGGTCTTTGTAAGGTTTTCGATAATAAATTTCTTAAATGGCAAATATGGCGGATTGTTTTCTTCCACAAATACATCCCATCGGTGTGCACGGGCAAAACATTTTATGTTTGGATTTTCCCTGCGTAACAGCGCCAACGCCATTGCCTTGTAATCGTGCCAATATGAATAGAATATGCAATCTGTAGAGACGTGGCGCACCGCGTCTTTACAATATGTTTCAATGATTTTTTTCAGATTGAATGCCCTATGAACCTCAACAAACAATATCTTGAATGCCTGCAACCAATATCTCATTGGCAATGTTTTCACAACAAAACAAATTTCTGTCAGCACCATAGGTGTGAACAAGCGCCATATCGATTCCCATTTCTGCGTTTCCAATTCCGTACGGGAGAATTGCTTTACTTCCATATTTTCGGGCACATATCGATGTAGTTCTGCACCATCTGGTTTTGCAGAGGTGAGTACTAGTATTCTTTCAAACCTGTCCGCTATCACCCGCATCTCGTCGTCTACAAAAAATTCACGGGCTGAAATAGGGTAGTTGTCGCAAAGGAATATTAATGTTTTGTTGCTCATTTTTAACCACTAATTACAACGCTTTATAACCACTAATTACACTAATTTTCACGAAACTTTTACGTTTTATAACCACTAATTACACTAATTTTCACGAATGACTTTCATTTAATTAGTGTTAATTCGTGAAATTCGTGGTCACATATAAGATTAGTGTTCCCCACGTGAAATTCGTGGTAAACGTAAAAAAAAACTACAACCACATAACATTGTACACTGGCATATATGTAATAATTCCTTTGTGTTTTATTTCACGCTCATTCGACAATACGATTGCCTCTTTAATATTGTATTCATCTATTGTGGTGAAATGTAGCAAGGCACTATGTATGGAGTAATCGCGTCCCGATTTAACTTCTATGGGAACAATCGACAGTGAATCATAATTGTCAATTAAAAAATCGACTTCCCCGTGTTGCTTGTTGTCATAATAGTATAATTGATGCCCGTGTGCTTTTAGCTCTTGGGCGACAACTGATTCGTAAACAGTTCCCAAGTTTATATATCGGACTTCGTCAAGAATAGGTCGGATATTGTATTTATACAAAATGTTGGAAAGTATCCCCACATCATTCAAATACAATTTTAAAAGATTCTTTTGCGTTGACTCTATCAGCGGAAATTTCGGATTTGAAATGGCTTTTACGTCCAATGTGATTCCAGAGCGTATAAGATATTCAAATTCATCTTCGTAATCGCTGAATTGTTTCCCTAATTTTCCTTCTATGTCCTTTACAACAATTCGTTTTTTCTTGTTCTCCAAATTAGACGGAATTAAATCATAGACACGTTGTATCTTCAATCTGTTTTCTTTGTCGTAACGGGATGCGTCCACTTTATAGTAATTGTGGATTTCATTCTGAATAGTCCTTACTTCGACAATGTTTTTGTTAGCCAAAAAAGAATTTACAGCATCAGGCATTCCTCCTGTCAGCAAGTAATAACGAAATAGTGTGAAAACTCTGTTATGTAAAGGCTCGTCTAAACTTTCCCGTTTGAGGAATTGCTTTTTGAGATAGGCCAATGCTTCTGCACCAAAGCCATTTGCCATCAGAAACTCTTCAAAATCCAGCGGGTACATTTGCTTTACTTCAATACTGCCGATTGGTATGCTCGGTGTTTGCATCAGGGCAATACCTAGTAGTGAACCGCTTGCCACATAGGTGTATTTGTCGTCAGATTTCAAAAATTTAAGCATTGTCAGCAGTTGGGGATAAGCCTGAATTTCATCAAGAAACACTAGTGTGTTTTGGGCATTACCCAAATGGCCTCCTGCAAAGGAATTCAGTCGAACATAAAAATCGTCTATACTCTTAATGCTTTCGAATAGGCGTTCTGTCGATTTGTCTTCTTGAAGATTTATTTCGACGTAATTCTCAAAATGTGTCTTGCCTACATGACGAATTATGAATGATTTGCCAATTTGTCGAGCGCCGTCAATCAGCAATATCTTATTCTTCCCCGATAAAAGGAAATCTTCTATATAATGAAGTATTTTTCTATATAACATAGATTGCCGATGTTAAGTATATGGCAAATATACTATAATTCAATTGATTGAGAAATGTTTTGTCATTTTTCCATAAAATTCACGCTGCATATTTGTCATTTTTCCATAAAATAATCCTACGATTTTGTCATTTTTCTTCAATTTTAACCACTAATTACACGAATTTTCACGAATGACTTTTTTTCGTGTTAATTAGTGTAATTCGTGGTATATGAAATTCGTGGTCCGATGTTTAAATGTTAAAGTATGAAACGTTTGTATTTTAGACTTTGCTCTCCAAAGTTGATTAATAACCCAACCTTCGTCTTGGTTGCTTTCATATAATTCAAAAGTTGTGCTTCGTGTTCAGGTAGCAATGCGGAAACGGCTTTCAGTTCAACAATTATTTTGTTGTAGCAAAAGAAGTCTGCATAGTATTTCTTTTTCAGTTCAATGTTTTTGTAGAATATTGTCAACTCTTTTTCCCTTTCAAAGTCAATGCCTTTGCTTTTCAACTCTATCTCCAGGGCTTCTTGATATACGGCTTCAAGGAATCCGTTGCCTAATTCCTTGTGTACTTCAATGCAAGCACCAATTATCTCGTAAACTTCTTCTTTATAAAGTAAATCCATCAGTTTGCTTTAATTAGTGTCAATTCGTGGTTACTTAAAAGATTAGTGTCAATTTGTGAAATTCGTGGTTTATCTTTTATAAATTTCTAAAAGCCTATCCACATACGGCCCAATATCATACCTTTTTGCATACTCTTGCGCATACTGCGACATTGCTTGGTATTTCTGTTTATCGTTCCATATTTCAAGTATCTTATCGGCAAACAATTCGGCATTTTGCTCGTATATCATATATCCGTTTTTGCCTTCTTCAATTAAGTCGCGGTTGCCTTTGCCGTCAAGGGTTACAACTGGCACCCCTGCCGACATTGCTTCGAGCAAAACCAAACCAAAAGGTTCATATAAGGCAGAATGAACATATATATCCGATTTCCACAAATAGTGTTCTACATCAGAAACATTGCCTTTTTGAATCACATTCCCTTGTAACCCATTTATTTCTATTTGTTGGGAAATCTTGTTGAACAAATATCCATTACCCAACAACAGCAACTCAAAGTCAAGGGATCTTTTTCGTAACTCAATTGCCAAATCAATCAAGAACTTTTGATTCTTTTTTGCTTGATATGAACCAACATTTATCAATCGAAGTTTTTGAGTGAAATCAAATATTTTCTTTTTATGAAATTTTTGGTAATTAATTGCATTTGGCAGGTAGTAAATGTTTTTTCGTATGGACGAAGGCAAATTCTTGCCATAAAAATTTGATGTATCGTTTGAGATGCTTACAAATCGATTGGAACATTTTTGATATTTTGAAATCATTCTTTGTTTTTCAAGGAATTTTGCAAGTAAACTTTTGAAAAACAATGCTTTTATTGAAAATGATTCAAACTCAGGCATATTATTATGTGTGTGTGTGACATATATAATATTTTCACGAATATGCTCCCTGCTAACTAATTCTGCTGTATATGTATGGGAATGAATGATATCAGGGTTGAAATCATCTACTATTCTTTCGTATTCTGCTATATCAATATCCGATTTGCCTAAAATTGACCATTTAACATAGGAATTACAATAAACAATATCTAGACCTTTTGACAATTCTTGGTATTCATTCTTTTTATTTAGGGCAACAATTCTTACAGAGACTTCAGGATGATATTCTTTTATGGCTTGGGATATGTCTAAAACGAGACGTTCCGCTCCACCTTTACCTAAACTCTGTACAACTTGTAGGATTTTCATACATCAAAAGCATTTTTATCTATTCTATGAAACAGCAATTTTGATGTTTCTATTTCACTGTTAATAGGGTAATAATATACGGGTATTTCTTCTTTTCCAGCATATTTTGACTTCAATAATTCACATAATGCAGAATTTGAATAACAAGAATAACTAAACTTGTGAATACCTCGTTTTTTACAATACTTATGTAAAAATGCTATTTCCTGTTGTAACTCATCCGCAGTTTGTACTTCAGAATATACAATCACCATTCCGTCCGACAACGACCACAAAAGCACTTTGTCTCCATATGTCAAACAAGAATAATGTCCATAAGTCTTATATTGCAAATAGTCAGCATCTATTTTTACACAAATTTTTCCATTGTTCACATCTGGATTGGTGAAACGAGAAAGTATCTTATTATTAATCCATGTTTTCAGAACAGAAAAATAATGCCAATGGTAATTGAAATAATTGAGCGTTTTTAATAATGGATACGTTTTTACATCAAAATCAAAGATATAAAACTCTCCTATTCGTTGCCATCCTTGTTTGTGCTCATACACAGGCCTTGCTTGCTCATTCGGAGTTACAAAAATGCCATCAATTTTGCGATTCATTGCCTCTTGTTGCAATGCCGACAACATTTGGGAAAAATATCCCTTTCCACGACATACTCTCGCCATAACAAGATCTCCGCATTGGGCCAAAGTATATTTCCCAAATCTGTACAAAGTGGTACCACAAAGTCCAACAATATTCTCTTTATTATAACCAGCAAAACCAAGTAGTGGTTCATTAACCCAGTCTGTAGAATATTTCTTCTTGAAGTAGCGATAAGAAAAAGATTTTCCTCGTTCTGTATTAAAAAAATCAAGGATTTCTTTTATATCTTTTTCTGTTATTTTTTTTATCACTATCTCATCCATAGTAATGTTAATGTTTGGGTTAATCATTTTTGCTATTATTCACGTCCTCTCTTTTCTGTAACTCATTACAAATATCCAAGCAAAGCCGTTCTGCGCCGCCTTTACGTAAACAAGGGATTATATGAAGAATGCGAGTCATTAGATTTCTATTCTATAATTTAGGGAATACGAATTGCACTAATTAACACTGCGTTTGCCTTCTTGTTGAACTATTCGAATTTTTCTAATAGTTCGTTCTTCTTGTATTTCACCACTTTGAAATATGTCCTTTAAATGATAGTTTATAGTCGGGACTTCCACACAAAACAATTCAGCCATTCGCTTTTGCGTAAGCCAAAATGTTCCATCTTCGTACTGTACTAGTACGCTTATATTCGCATCATTTGTAGTGTATAGTATGATATTACTCTCCATTCTGTTTGTTTTTCGTAGCAAATTTACGTTTTTCCAGCATAATGGTCAAAATAAGGCACCTACAAATATTTTTAGATGTTTTCCGGGACGTTGTGACTATTTTGTTCAATTAACACTAATTTCATTAACTCTTTCGTGTAATAAGTGTTAATAAAGAGCAATAAGTTTCGTGGAAATTCGTGTAATTAGTGGTTCAAGTTATCTTTCAAACCGTTTCTTTATATTCAAGAAAAACTTTTCGTATGTCTCAAATCCAAACAACGATTGCCCGAGATTATTCTGTCGAAACAATTCTATGTGCCCTATCATTACCACTATAGCAGCAATGGCACGAAAAGTATCAAGATTGCGGATACGTTGTTTCATATTTTACGCATCAAGAAATGATGTTGATCGCTCTTGTGAAAGAACATTTAGCAGTTTTGCATAAGCAATACATTCTCTCCCAATAGATTCTCTATCTTTCAAAACTTCTTCTATTTTTTTATATATGTGCCAAGAATCATCAAATCCTTCTACTATTAATTTTCGCTTCAAATCTTCGTTGTAATCAAAGAAGGAACTGGTATATGCAGATATGCATGGTACACCTTGCGAAATACTTTCAGAACACACTTGACCTCCCATTCCCTCACTAAACGTTACATGAATATTTATTGTCATTTGGGATAACAAATCCACAAATTCGTCGTGCGACATCAAATCATAGTATTTGATTCTATCTTGCGGTAAATATGACAATTCATTTGTCCTAAACGTGTGCAATATTGAATTCTCTTTCATTATTGTAGCAACTGCTTGATTGTGTATGTTTTTTCTGAAAGAGGTGTTGACAAGCACACCTATATTTAAATTGTCATCGCAATTTCTTACAGACTCTGCAATACAACGATTAGGTAATATTATTTCAAACGTCGGAACTGAATACAACTTAGATAAACTAAGAGCTAAACCTTTCTTTACGCATCCTATAGCTGAAATTCTATTCTTGTTAACATAAATCAACATTGAATTAAATGCATCTATCTGTTTTTTATTTCCAGACAGTTCGGAAAGAAACCCGTGATAAACTACCTTTATTTTTGTTTGAATATTTATTTTGTCAATAATCTTACCGAAATAGGGTAAAAAACCATTAAATACAATTTGCTTGAAATTCAATTCGTTCAACAAATTGGACAATTTTTGCAACTGTTCATCGGTCAGCAATTGATTAGAAAAATTTTGTGGTATTTGAAATGTGCAATCAGGAAACAACGATAAGGAAGCAACTTGAACGCCCAACCAAGAATATCCTGTTGGTTTCGGACAAATTGACAATATTTCGCTACGTTGTCTTATATTCTTCAATTCGTCAATTATTTCTATATCCAAGTCTTTAGGCTTGCCTAAGAAATGTATCTTCATAACAATTGGTTTTAAAGTTTTTGGATGACGATAAATTATTTTTAAATAATATCATCAATCCATATTTTCTTATCAAATAATAATATTTCGAACGAAATTTTTTTTCGCTCAATACATATTCATTAAAATTTTGATGACGTATTTTTGCCAAAAAATATAATAAAGAATCTAATACTAAATTAAAATATTCAAAAATTAAACATAATGCTAAAAATATGCGTCCCCGACATTTCCTTAGCATTACCCAATCTGAAACAATTATTTGTGCTCGTTTCAACACGTCATCGGGCATACTTGCACTTCCAATATGAATCAATTGATTTTCGGAATAATGATAAAATTTCATACCTTTTTTACGAGCATTCCAACACCATTCAATATCCTCGCCATAAAGAAATAAGTCGTTATCGAAAAACAACTCTTTTGATAGAACAACTTGTCGGTCAACTAATAAAAATGCACCATTAATCCAAACTACAAAATCTGATTTTTGATGTGCATCATATTGCAAACGTTTTTCTTCTTGCATCGGATATTTTTTCAATAATCTATTTGTCAATAAAATATACAACACATTAGCATGCAACCGGTCTTTCAAATTTGGGAAACGCAAACGCAATGTTTCTTGATAAGACCCATCTTTGTTACACAATTTTGTGCCAAAGACAATGTTTTTGTCATTCAAAAACTGCAAATGTTGAATACAATTCATTAGAACATTGTCGGTCGGTATTATAATATCTGAATTTAAGAATAATATAAAATCACCTTTCGCTTGCTTTATTCCGACATTATTAGCTCGCCCAAATCCACTATTATAATCCATTTGTACCCACTTCAACTTGGGACAAATAGATAATAATTTACATTCGCTATCATCATTTGAATAGTTGTCAACTACAATTATCTCATAATCAATTGTTTTTTCGTGCTCAACAATTGATTGGACACATTGTGTTATCAGATGAGGATTCTTATAATTTACTATTATTATTGATAGCAACATTTACTTAATGAGAGATTTATAAATGGCTGAAATCCTGTTGCGAAATATTTCGGAACCAAATTTTTCAACAATATGTTTTCTTATATATTCTGGATTAAACTCATGGTAATGTTGTTTGACAAGCCTTATTTTGTCAGCCATGGATTTCGGATCTTTTATGGGCACAATGTATCCATTAAAACCATCTTTCATATAATCATTGCAACCACCATTGGCAGTTGTTACCACCGGTCGCCCACAAAGCATAGCCTCACAAATTGCAACCCCAAAAGATTCGGCAATACTTGTTGAAACCAAAACGTGAGAACGGGCATACAAATCATTCATTTCATCTCTTGTCGCCTTTGTAACAATCTCCACAGAGTCTGAGACACCATAATCATGAGCCATTTTTGAATAGACATTCTCATCATACTCACCTTTCAGTTCGCCTCCCCCAACTATTATTGCTCGAATTTCACCTTTTAGTAAGGCAACAGTTTTGAAAAAGGTATCAGCATCTTTTATAAAGTTAGGATAATATGTAATCCATATTACAGTAAACGTTGACGCTATGTTCGGCTTTATACAGAACAAATTTTCATTAACTAAATTACCAACAGCAATTGGATTACAATCTATTTCGTTCATCAAAATATGTTGTCTTTGATGATTGCTTACAGCCAATACAGCATTGGCGGTTTCAAGACATTCTACTATTTTATGTTCCCAAAACTTATTGTATATATTAAGTCGAAAAGGATTCATGTGCTCTGTTACACAATATGGAATATTCAATTTTTTTGATAAGAACATTGTTATTATTCCGCCTTGTAGAGAACAGTGCGCATGTATTAAATCAGGTTTCCAATTTAATTGTTTAATAAAATACTCTTCTAAAACCTCACAATAATTATCAACCTCTATTTCCAAATTTTTTTCATCAGAATACGCTTTTATAAAATCGTATTCAAAATGATACGTTGGAGGTGTATTAATAAAATAAGGAGAAACTGCCCTTTCATGTTTCTTAAAGTGCTTTTCGAAAAACAATCTCCTTGAGGAAATCCAACGCTTCGACGACACCAAAACTTTTACATCATACTCCGGTATCATAAGTTCCGATTGCTCCTTGAAAAAGGAACCTGATGTTGGTGCTTCAGGTGTAGCATACCAGGATGTGAGGATTAGTATTTTATTCTTTGACATAATCATTGGGGTTAAGTGTTCTGCCTCGCTTCCCTGTGAAGAAATGCAAGTGTCCTAAAAAATTATAATAATTCAAGTCTTTCCCTTGAAATGATTTAATCCGGAATACATATCGCCCTATAAAGTACTTAAGTAGAAAGGAATAATTAACCTTAAATAAGTATGTTACACCAAGGAATTTTAAGTGATTGTACAAACGATTTCTTGTGCGGTAGTATTCACGAATTCCTTTTAAAGTATCATTGTCAAAAGTACCTCCGTTTTGGTGTACAATGTACAAATCAGTAAAAATCTTGATTTGCTCATTGTTCGAAATCAATCGTCTAAAATATTCGTTTTCTTCTCCATACAAGAAATAATGAGTGTCCATCCAACCATTCCGTTTTACGACAATCGAGGGAATGTACATGAAGCAACCATGAATGTCAGTAACATTATATGACTCATGCAAATCGTCCACGCCAACCAAACTTGCCAAAAGGCCTTCAGTAATGTCTTTTAAACTTTTTGGCACGGGATAGCCTAAATATTCAACTGCATATCCATTGTCTTTTTTATTAAAAATAGGAGCCCCTATTACAACTTCATTATTTGATGCAATTATGCAATTATGCAATTTTTCTAAATGTTTTTCCCCTAAGATTAAATCAGGATTCAACAATAATATGCCATCCATATTTTGTCGTATCATCATTTCCACAGATAGTTGATGCGATGCCGCGAAACCATTGTTTTGCATATGAATGTACTCTATTGCAAATTCCTTCCTTTTATAGTATCTAGATTCAGATGTTTTGCGTCCACCTGTTTCTATAACTAATATACGCCATCCATTCGGTAAGGAATTAATAAATGTGTCAAGCAAGGCATCTACTTTATCCAAACTTCGCCAAGAAACGATTGATATGAGAATATTCAATTGCATATAGAATCCCTTCTGATGTTTGTGTCAATGGTCATGAAATATTTGTTTTACCCAATAAACGGGTTTCAACAAAAGACTCCCTAATCGGAAGGCATGTGAATTGAGAACAGACATATATTTTTTGTAATATTCCAATAATGCGTTCCTTTGCCCCATTTCGTAGTCTACAATATATTGATAAGCTTTGTTCTTGTCAACTTTGTAGTATTCTTCAAATACATAGTACATTTCATACAATCTAGATGATTTATAAGAATGGTCACTTCCAAATCCCACTCCAGATGCTGTTAATGATTCGGAATGTCCTATTCTATATTGTACGGTTTCTTTATCTAAAAAATAGAAATGTACATTGCTTTTTAACGCATTTATCCAACGTGGCAAATCTTCTAGCATAGGAATCCGTTCGTCATAACGAAGATTAATTTGACGTGTCTTCTGTTTATTATAAAATGAAGATGCTGCTGGGATACAATTGCCTTGAAATAATAAATGGTCTAACTGTTGTCCTTTTGATAGTTTGAAAAAGCTATAATCAAAAACTATGGAAAAGATGTTTTTCAAAGATTCATTACCACCATGTGTTTGAATTCGACCAAAAACATAAATGGCATCGGGGTTATCCGTTACGTATTTTACATAGTCTTCAATGCAAGTTGGCAATAACAAGTCATCACCTGCTATTATTTTCACCCATTCTGCTTGGCAAGCATCTTCGGCACGATTACAATTGGCAGAAACTCCTGTGTTTTGGGGTGCTTCTACTATTTGAATCCTTATAAATCTGCTTTCATTTTGTTCTACCCAATCTTTGCATAGTTGAACAGTATTATCGGTGGAACAATCATCAGAAATTACCAATTCAATATTCTGATATGTTTGCGCTTTTGCACTTTCCAATGTCTCCAAAACATATTTTGAAGAATTGTAGGTTATAACAGCTATTGAAACTAAAGGATTCATTTAAACGAATTTATAAGACTAACCACTATGTTGCAATCTTCTTCACTCATCACAGGGCTAATTGGCAAACTTAATTCTTCTCTATGAATTAATTCTGTAATAGGATATGACTGCGCATTCCATTCTGTATAACACTGTTGCTTATGTGGAGGTATAGGATAATGTATTATTGTTTGCACACCATTATTGGTTAAATACTGTTGTAATTCATTACGTCTTTTACAGCGAATAGGAAATAAATGGAACACGTGAGAGTTCATGTCTGCAACTTTTGGCAATATAACAATCGAATTTGTTATGTGTTCCAAATAATAAGAAGCTACCTTACGGCGTGCAGTATTGTCATCATCTAAATGGCGTAACTTCACTCGTAACACCGCGGCCTGTATTTCATCTAAACGGCTATTCCTCCCACAATAATCAAACACATATTTTTTTGAAGATCCATAATTTGCCAACGAACGAATTGTTTTTGCTAACAACTCATCATTTGTCGTTACCGCACCTCCATCGCCCAAAGCACCAAGATTTTTCCCTGGGTAGAAACTGTGCCCAGCTGCATCACCTAGTGAACCTGTATGTTTGTCGTTATAGTAACAGCCATGCGCTTGTGCATTATCCTCTATCAACTTCAAATTGTACTTTGTACAAAGTTCGCCAATTCGTTCTGTATATGCACATTGGCCATACAAGTGAACAATAAGTACAGCCTTGGTCTTTGGCGTAATATGCTGTTTCAATAAAGTGTCGTCTATTTGATAGGTATTGAGATTCGGTTCTATCAATATTGGCTTTAACCCGTTTTCAGTAATAGCCAATATAGATGCAATATAAGTATTGGCAGGTACAAGTACTTCATCGCCTTTTCGTAAAACACCCATTTCAATATATGCACGGAAAATCCAAATGAGTGCATCTAGCCCATTGGCAACACCCACACAATGTGATATCCCTATATAGTGGGCATATTCTGTTTCGAAGGCCTTGTTTTCTTGACCTTGCAAATACCAACCAGAGTCTATTACGTTAGATACTGCTTTGTGTATTTCTTCGGCATATTTTGTGGTTACCTTTTGTAAATCAAGAAATTTTATCATGGTTCTATTTTTCTAACAAATTTGGCTGGATTCCCCATCCATAATTCTCCTGCAGGAATGTTTTTCGTTACAACACTTCCGGCTCCAACCATTGCATATTCACCGATTTCAACTCCACATACAATAGTTGAGCCAGCACCAATGCTAGCCCCTTCCTTTATTGTTGTTTGTGCAAATGCTTTGGGATATTGTTTGGAACGAGGATACTTGTCATTTGTAAACGTGACATTTGGACCAATAAAGACATTGTCTTCAACACGGATTCCATCCCATAATTGGACGCCACATTTTACCGTGACATTATTACCAATCACTACATCATTTTCAATAAAGCAGTGGCTGCATATATTTGTGTTTGTGCCAATTTGAGCTTTAGGCAAAACAACACAAAACTGCCATATATTGGTAGATTCTGGTATTAGAGTTTGACAATTTGACAATGGATGTATCACTTCTTTATATATAAAAAATCCTCGTAATTACGTATATAGTCATCTTCATCATATTTTTCTGATGCAAGAACCAAACATACTGAACCCGAAGAAAAATCCTCCAATTCACGCCAAATGCCAGGAACAATCAAAATCCCTTGATAAGGTCTGTTTAAATGTACTGTTTTTTTTTCTATTCCGTCATCCAACACCACAGAAAAAGAACCACTTGCAGCAACTAATAGCTGATATAGGTTTTTGTGTGCATGCCCACCTCTGCTTTCGCCACCAGGAACATCGTACAAATAATACACTCGTTTGGTTTCAAAAGGAATATTTTTTTTGTTCTCAATAACCGTAATATTCCCTTTGATTTGATGACATTTGCCTAAATCAACCACCTTACAATCGTGCACTTTTGTATGTCTCATATCACCGCAGATTTAAAGGTTTCGTAATCACGAATATAATCGGCTTCGTCATATTGGGTGGATGATAATACCAGCGCCAAAGAATTAGTAGAAAAATTATTCATTTCACGCCACATCATTTTAGGCACATATAGACCATAATATGAACGATTCAAATGAAATGTTTTCTTTTCTTTGCCATCATCCAACACTACATCAAAACTACCAGATAATGCAACTATAAATTCTTCGGAAGTTTTGTATGCATGTCCCCCACGATGCTCTCCTCCAGGCACATCGTATATCCAGAACGATCGTTCAATTCCGAATGGAATATGCTTGTATTCCTCTATGAAGGACAAATTTCCTCGTTTGTCTTCTACCTTCGGCAATTCTATTATTCTTGGATTATCCTTCATACACCACTTTAAAATCATTTTTAGGACGCAATACCCCAGGCATGACATTTTGATTAAAGCCCATGTCTGTTAATGTGTTCTCCACATCAAATTGTTGCTCAAAGCCATTATACACAACATATTTTTGGTTTTCACCAAAAAATATTTCTGCCTTATATCTACCAGCATTTAATGTGTATGAACCAATAGTAAATTCTATTGTGTAAATGCCTTTTTTAGAATCTTTTTCTCCTGCTTTGCCAATGAATTGACCGACTTGAAATACTGTTTGTCCATCCAATGTTTGTACGTTCAAATTAGTATCAAGCATTGCTTCTGCTTTATAGCACATGAATGAAAGACGAAACATGATGCCAGATTCTATATCTATATGGCTTTGCCCATTCAAGGCTTTTATTTCAAACGATTTAATACGAATAACATCATTGCCTGGCGCTTGAGACAAATCTTCAAAATATTGGTTTGCTGAAGAACCGCTATCGCCCACATAATAATCCACCGCATCTTTCACATTGCCAGAATATATTATTGAACCATTATGCATTACCATACTCGTCTTGCACAAACTTTTCCCCGCCGCCATATTATGGCTCACAAACAGCACCGTCCTGCCTTCGCCACGGCTCACGTCCTGCATCTTGCCAATGGCTTTCTTTTGGAATTCGGCATCGCCAACGGCAAGCACCTCGTCAACAACGAGAATCTCAGGCTCGAGGTGCGCGGCTATTGAGAACCCGAGACGCACGGTCATACCGCTCGAGTAACGTTTCACGGGAGTGTCAAGGTAGCGCTCAATGCCTGCAAAGTCAACAATCTCATCGAGTTTGCGGGTTATCTCGGCACGAGTCATGCCCATTATGGAGCCGTTCATATAGATGTTTTCGCGACCGGTCATCTCGGCGTGGAAGCCGGTGCCAACCTCAAGCAGCGAGGCAATGCGTCCGCGGTATTTTATGGTGCCAGTGGTAGGCTTGGTAACTCGTGAAAGTATCTTCAGCAAAGTCGATTTTCCTGCACCGTTTTTGCCGATTATTCCAACCACGTCGCCTTGCTCTATCTCCATGTTAATGTCGCGCAGAGCCCATACGTAGTCGGAATTGCCTTTTGTCGAGCGGTCGTTAGTCTCGCCTATTTTCAGGTATGGGTCGTCCTTGCGTAGCACGTTCATGGTCCACCAGCGGTTGAGGTCGTGGCTCAACGTGCCAGTGCCGATTACGCCAAGCCGGTATTGCTTGCTCAGGTTCTCTATTTTGATGGCGGTTGTCATGTTCCGAGTTGTTCGTCTTTGGTTTCTAGTTGTTAGTCTTTTGATTCACGTATTCGTCTAGAGAATAAAGATATTTGTTTTTGAATATGATGAAGTTCATCTATTAATCGTTCATACTGTTCTTTGGAAAGATAGTCAAGATTTTTGGCAATTTCTATTTGTGTTTCAACCTCAAAAGCCGACCCAAGTGATATTTCCAGAAATCTTAGGAAATCGTTTATGGATGTTCTTGAAGAACCTTCGGCAATGTTGGAAGGAATTGAAACGGCGGCTCTTTGAATTTGGCTTGTTAGTGCAAATTTCTCATCGCTTGGAAACATTGCAGTTGTTTCGTAAACGCGTTTTACGAGTTGCATCGAGTTTATCCAAATGTTCAATTTTCTAAAATCTTGCATATGCCAAAAACTAAAAACCAGAAACTAGTAACTAGAAACCAACAGCCAACATCAAAAATCACACCACATCCATGAAACTTTTTTCAATCTTGTTGAATATGATAACGCCCACAAAGAGCAGGACTGCCATGAATGCGAAACTGTACGAAAGCCAGCACCACGAGAATACGCCTTGTCCGAGCGCGCCATATTTGAAAGTCTCTATGATTGAAGTCATCGGGTTGAGTTGCACTATCCATTGCTTGTCGGCGGAGATGCTGTTCAGCGGATAGATTACAGGAGTTATGTACATCCAAAGTTGCACGCCGAATTGTAGCAGGAAAGTAAGGTCGCGGTATTTGGTGGTCAGCGATGAGAACACAATGCCGAATCCCAGGCTTATGCCTGCAGTCATCAGGATGAGCAGGGGAAGCAGAAGCAGATGCCAGTTAGGTGCGATGCCTGCGCCACTGAAAATGTAGTAGAGATAGATGATCAGGTACAGCGCCAACTGAATCAGGAATTTGACAAGGTTTGATATGGTGATCGATATCGGCACAACCAGACGCGGAAAATACACCTTCCCGAATACATTTTGGTTGTCGATGAATGTCTTTGAGTTGCGGTTTAGGCAATCGGCGAAATAGTTCCACAAGATTATCCCGCTGAAGTAGAACAATAGGCCAGGCACGCCGTCGGTGGAGATGCCCGCAAGGTTCCCGAACACAAACATGAACATCACCGTAGTGAGTATGGGCTGAATCACAAACCAAAGCGGTCCGAGAATGGTCTGCTTGTAGAAAGTGACAATGTCGCGCTTGGTGTACATGTAAATCAGGTCGCGGTATCGCCATAACTCCTTAAGGTCGATGTCGAGAAGGCTCGATTGCGGTTTTATGGTTGTATATTCCGATTCCATCCTTTTGAAAACGTTTTTATGTGCAAAAATAGCAAAGCCGTATCGTTTTGCCTCATTGTTGCTCGAATTATTGCTGATGTTCGTCAAACTTTAGCGCATTCATTGGGCGTTTAAGGTTTCTTTAGGTTGGCTTTAGGCAGGCTTAAGGCAGAGAGTGTGCTGTCGCCTTTAAGCCAGGCTTTTTTTGTCCCGATGCCTTGATGCCGATGAAGTTGTGCACCGCACCATTTTGTGCCTTCTACAAGTACTGCGCCATTGCCTTGTAGTTCGCGGATTAATAGGCAGTCAACTAATCGTTTGTTGTAGTCTAGTTCCATATTGCTCTTTTCTTTGTTGCAAAAAGAGGTGTTTTTGTTGAATTACAAATAAATATTGATTTCTATTCGGTAGTTTGTGGCAATTTCATTCGGTAGTTTGAGGATTTTGCTCATTTTTAATAATGGCGTTTTTTCTAAAGGGGTGTTCTATAAATTGTTTGTAGTGATTTTGTATTTTTGCCGGGCAATTGGATCTGAAACGGTAGTGGGCATTCCTGCGATTCGCTTTTGGGTTGTTGCACGTTCTGTAAGTCGCAGATAGTGATTTTTTTTGAACAACTATTTATAGAATTTTGACAGGAGTTTTTTACTCCATAAAAAGAAATGATATGCAAACCGTCTTTGGAAAGGAGATACGCCGTAGCGACATTGAGATAATGGCGCCTGTGGGCTCGTATGAGTCGTTGGCGGCGGCAATTCAGGCAGGGGCCAATTCCGTTTATTTCGGAATCGAGAATCTGAATATGCGCGCACATTCGGCTAATAATTTCACCATCGGCGATTTGCACAAGATTGTCGGAATCTGTAAGGAGCACGGGCTGAAATCATATCTTACGGTCAACACGGTGGTTTACGACAACGAATTGGAACTGATGCGTAAAATAGTGGATGCCGCGGCCGAGGCTCAACTGACAGCCATTATAGCCTCTGATTTGGCGGTTCTACAGTATGCCTTCAGCAAGGGCGTTGAGGTGCACGCATCAACACAACTTAACATATCCAACGTTGAGGCCGTCCGATTCTTCTCGCAGTTCTGCGATGTGGTTGTCACGGCGCGTGAGTTGAATCTTGACCAGGTGGCATCCATCGCCTGCGCCATTCGTGAGCAGAACATACGCGGGCCAAAGGGCGATTATGTCCAGATAGAGGTCTTCGCCCACGGAGCCTTGTGTATGGCCATATCGGGCAAATGCTACCTGAGCCTTCACCAATATGGACGTTCGGCCAATCGCGGGTCGTGTTTCCAGCCGTGCCGTCGCGGTTACGAGGTGACCGATTGCGAGAGTGGCCAGCAGTTGCAGATTGTGGACAAGTACATAATGTCGCCAAAAGACCTGTGCACACTTCCGTTCATCGACCGTGTGCTTAAGGCAGGCGTCTCGGTGCTGAAGATCGAAGGCCGTGCCCGTGGTCCAGAGTACGTGAAGACAGTGGTCGATAGTTACAGCAAGGCCATTGATGCAGTTTGCGACGGCTCGTTCAGCCAGCAGACCATTGACGCTCTGACTGAGCGTCTGCGCACCGTCTTCAACCGCGGTTTTTGGGATGGATATTATCTTGGCCGAAAGTTGGGCGAGTGGAGCGGTGTCTATGGCTCAAAGGCAACCAAGCGCAAGGAGTTTGTCGGCAAATGCACCAACTATTTTGGCAAACTCAATGTGGCCGAGATAACGCTTGAAAGTGGCGAGTTGCATACAGGTGACCAGATATTGATAATTGGCGAGACAACAGGCGTTTACGAGCATACAATCACTGAGATGCGTGTCGATTTGGAGCCAACCGATGTGGCAGTGAAAGGTCAGGCATTGTCCATTGCCACAACCGACCTTGTGCGTCGTGGCGACCGTGTCTACAAAATGGTTGACGTTAAAAGTTTAATGGAGTAGGGCGGGGGTCAAGAAAAATCCATAAGTCCTTCAAATTGCGCAACTACATTCTTAATGTGGTACTTCTCAATGTCCTTTATTACCAATTCTTTAGAATAATCTCCGCTTAAAAATTGGTCAATGGCTTGAGTGTCTATGCCTTGTGGATTGATGTCGAGTATTGGCCTGTTGGCGATGCCATAATCAATCAGTTTGCTCGGTATTTGGTTGGGACTGTTTATGTTCTTTATGTTTACCAGAAAATCCATTTTCTTCAGTTCCTCTATTAGTTCCAACCTTTGAATGGGTGCTTTTATTACTAGTTTGTCTTTTAGTAAACTTTGGTGCCCGATTAGCAAATCAGTGTATCGGGTATATACAATAAACCTGAAATCCTTGTCAATTGTAGCCAGATAGTCAAGAAACGGCTTGGGGTTCCTGATGTCAGGATAGAACATCCCAGCGAAGGCGAAGGTCGGTATGTCGTTGTGAACAGGTTTGCGGGCGATGTTTTCCAAATCGAAGTCGAAACCTTGTGGAATGACCTTGATTTTTTTTCGGTAGTCAGGATAGTAAGCCTCAATTGCCTCTTTTACAGGAACAGTAATGTAGTCGCAGTTTTTGCAGAATGAATGTTCGTATTTCGCAAAAAATTTCAAGTGCTCTTTTGCTTGGCCGTTTTTCATAAACGGGTCGCCACAATCTGCTATCCAAATCTTTGGAAATGAATCGGGGCTCTCTATTTTTGCTTTTGCGCACCCCCAATGAATGTGGTGTGGCGCTGCAATGGATATCAATGCGTCAAAGCGCTCTTCGTGCTTTATGATTTCGGCAATTCGGAAGTAGAATTCAAATAGCGGGAATTCAAGTCTATTAAGCAGATGGCTTGCTACTTTGTCAATAAATGTGCGGTTGTTGCTTCCGTCGCTATTGTATGGCGATTTCTCCCATTTTATGGGTATGTTTTTCACCCTGATGCCTGTCTGTTGCTGAAATGAACGATAGTCGTATTTGCCTAATACGGCATAAACCGTGACATCGTGTCCGCGCCGTGCAAGTTCTTTTATCAGTTCAGTGCTTCGTATTGACCGAGGTGTCTGTATGGGAAATATGTGTTGGGTTACAACAAGTATCTTCATTTTACAATTGGCTGATGATTATGTCAATAATCCTTTCGGCTGTCTTTCCGTCCCACATTGGTGGAATTCCGCCCGATTTCCAACTGCCTGCAAAAAGCCTATTTAGGGCGGGAATCAGGTTGGCAGGATTGGTGCCGATGAGTTCGTTGGTGCCAATGGCACAAGTTTCAGGTCTTTCAGTATTGTCGCGCATAGTTAGGCACGGAATGTGCATTACGGTTGTTTCCTCGGTAATGCCTCCCGAATCGGTAATGACGGCCAGCGCATTCTTTACGCAATAAATAAACTCAAGGTATCCGAGTGGTTTGGTGTATTTTATGTTGCTGAAGTTGTGGTTGCACCCCGCAAGCCGTTGTTCTGTGCGAGGATGTATCGGAAAAACGACCGTTGTGTTTCTCACGTTGTCATTTATGGTCTGCAGTATGCTGATTAAGTTGTCTGTATCATCAACATTGTTGGGCCTATGTAGCGTGAGAATGATATATTTCTGATCCGATAGGTTCAATTCGTCAAACAGCGAAGGCCGTATGAGTTTGTTCTTGTTGGCCAATAGACTGTCTATCATGACGTTCCCTACAAAAAACATTTTACTGTCAGGCACACCTGCTTTATGCAGGTTTTGTTTTGCAAAGTCTGATGTTATGAAAAAGTAATCGGTGATGCTGTCGGTTACCATTCGGTTTATCTCTTCAGGCATCGATAGATCAAACGACCGTATGCCAGCCTCAATATGGGCGAGTTTTATACCCATCTTTTTTGCGACTATCGCGCAAGCCATTGTCGAGGTCACATCGCCGACGACTATTACCAGGTCGGTTGGATTGTCTTTCAGGTACCGTTCAAAAGCAATCATTATTGATGCGGTTTGTTCGGCCTGCGTGCCACTGCCCGCCGCTAAATTTATGTCGGGTTCGGGAATGCCGAGTTCTTCAAAAAACAGACCGCTCATTAACTTGTCGTAATGTTGTCCAGTGTGTACAAGGCTGTATTTGATGTCCGCACCTTGGGCTTGCCTTGCTCTGATGGCATTTATTATTGGACTTATTTTTATGAAGTTTGGCCTTGCGCCTGCTACTATGGTTATGTGCATTTTCCTGTTATTTTCGTGATGCTCAAAAGTTACCTATTTTATTTTTTTGTGGAGGCTGATAATCTCATTTTTTTACTCTATTCAATCACATCCAAAATCTCAACATCGAAAACGAGGTCGGCATTGGCGGGAATTGTAGGAGGAAGCCCTTCTTCGCCGTAGGCCAGGTTTGAGGGTATCAGCAACTGGAACCGTGAGCCTCTGCGCATCAGTAGCGAGGCCTCGTCCAAGCCGTCGATGATGATTCCTGCGCCGACAGGGTATCTTATTGGCGATTCGCGCTTCACCGACGAGTCGAAAAGAGTGCCGTCGGGCAGATAGCCCGAGTAGTGTGCCGTGACAATGCTGTTTCTCAAAATTTGTTCGCCATCTCCAGCGTCGAACACAATGTAGCGCAAACCCGAAGCAGTCGATAATGTGTCGTGTCCCGATGCGTCCCATTTCTCAACCATAATCTCTTTTGAAATGTGTACCATCTCAATATCGATGGTTATGTCGGTTTTGGGCGGAATGCGATTGCCGTAACCTTTCTCGCCAAATGCTAAATTCCACGGAATCATGAATTTGTATTTTCCGCCTTCGGGAATGAGTAAAAATGCGGTGTCCAAGCCTTCAATGGTCTCGCCACATCCCGCCGTGAACCTGGTAGGGCTGCCAGAATGGATTGTGGAGGAATAGATGCTGCCATCGGGAAGCCAGCCAGTGTAGTGTACATATACGTTGTCGCCCTTTGATGCTGGCTGTCCGTGGCCGTTTTGCACAGCGTAGTACACAATGCCGTTTGGCAGTTTGTTGGCAGTTGTGCCGTTGGTGTCTAGAGATTTGATTGGTTCAAAAACATCAACCTGAATGACTTTTATTTTAAAATGCAATGTTGAATTTTCAGGGATGCCTGCAATTGCCATTCCCCCATAGCCCAAGTGAGGCGGAACAGTTAAGTGGATTGTTCCACCTTCGCCAATCAATGGCAGGGCTTCTTCCCAGCCTTTAATCACCTGCCCTTGTCCCAGCCAGAAGTCGACGCTGCCAGTTTCTTCAGTTGAAACGAAAATGGTGTCGTTGTCGAGCCAGCCAGTGTATTCGAGCCATACTCGACAGCCCTTTTGAGGGTGTTTGTCGTTGCCAGGCTCGTCAATTTTGTACTTAAGTCCCGATGCAGTCGTTGTGAATTGTGCCGTAGCAATGCTGGCCGACAGGCAGATTATTGCCATCATGACGATTTTCGTTGTCATATTTGCAAAGTTTAAAGTTTAGCGCCTTGTGAATAATACATTTCATGGTTCTCAAAATCCAATAACAAATTATCCTTGTTGGGGAAATTACGCATATCTTTTTAAAGTTTTGGATAATTTAATCGGTTTACACATTAAACATATAATAGTAGCAT